>VGZY01000019.1 GCA_016872355.1 SAR202 cluster bacterium
CCATCAGCTCAGCGGCCTTACTTGCCTCGCAACGCCCCTCCAGAACAAGGTTCAGTATCTGTGCTCTCTTCGCTTCTCGCTCGGTCAAATGTAGTCCTCTCATGGACTGACATATTCACTGAGCAGTTACCTACTGACAATATCACTGAGCAAAGACACTCATACGCCGTCCCCGTACCCTTTACCCCTTCTTTATGATAAACTTGCGCTCGCATTGAATCCCCCTGTGGAGCGCATATGGGAGAGGTAGAGCTACACTTCAAGGCCGCCGTTCCAACGTTCGACGCCTGCGTCTTCCTGGGCAGGCGTTACAACCGCTACGTCCGCTCGGACAGCGTCGCAGGCATTATCGAATCCATGGACCGGTGCGGTGTCGGCAAGGCGCTCGTCTCCCACGTCCATGCTATCGACTTTGACGGCGAGGACGGCAACGAGGTGCTTCTCCAGGAGATGAAGGGGCAACCGCGGCTCGTGCCCCAGTTCGGCGCCAACCCCACTATGGATGATGCAGGGCAGCTCATCGCGCAGATGCGTGCCCATGGCGTGCGCTCAGTTCGGATAGACCCCAAGCAGCACAACTACCCTTTCACGGACTGGATGGCGAAGGGATGGCTGGACAGGCTTGCTAAAGAGGGGATTTCTGTCTTCGTCGCAGCCCCTCAGATAGAGCCAGACCAACTTCACACCATGCTTCGCGCGCACCCGGATTTGCGCGTCGTCCTTAGCGAAGTCCACTACGTGCATACCCCATGGATATTCCCGCTTGTCAGGGCCGTGCCCAACGTCTACGTGGAGATTTCTCGGTTCGTCGTGGTTGACGGGCCGAAGCGCCTCGTAGACGCAATGGGGCTGCACCGGGTCCTGTTCGGCTCGCGGTTCCCTGATTCCGCGATGGCGCCCCACCTGTACGGACTGCACCAGATGGGCTTCACAAAGGCGGAGCTTTCTGCAATCTGCGCCGGCAACCTTGAAAAGCTTCTTGGAAGGGCTGCGTAAATGGCAAAGATCGTCGACACCCCGGTAATCGATGTACATGCCCACGTTGGCCAGTGGGGCGCAAAGTTCAGGCCGGCCTCGCCAAAGATGTACGTTGATATCATGGACGCGGCCGGGGTGGACAGAATGGGGTTCAACTGCATCTATTTCGACGACGAGCGGAAGTCGCACAACGTGGTCGCGGACTGGGTGAGCAAGTACCCGGACAGGTTCATCGGCGTCGCGTTCGGCACGCCGCGCCACCCGGACGAGACGATCCCGGAGCTCGAGCGCGCTTTCGACCAACTCGGCTTCAAGTACATGAAGATCTACCCCACTTACTACACCAAGCCGGTAGACGACCCCTCGTACGATCTTATCTTCGAGTGGGCCAACAGCCGTGGCATAGTGATTATGTGCCACTCTTCCAACGTGGCTGACTGGGACACACTGACCCTCCCGACGAAGTTCATCGGCCTGGCCAAGCGGTTCACGAAGGTCAAGTGGCTTCTGGCGCACTCCGGCAACGCCATGCGCGGCCAGGTGCTCGCCGTTGAGGCTGCAAAGCAGTGCCCGAATATCTACCTGGAGATATGCACATCCTTTGCGGAGGCCGGGACCATCGAGTTCCTCGTAAACGGCGCCGGGGAGGACAGGGTCCTTTTCGGCTCTGACATCCCGCTCATGGACCCGCGATACCATGTGGGCCGAGTAGTGACGGCAGACATTTCAGAGGCAGCGAAGCAGAAAGTGCTGGGACTCAACGCAAAGAAGCTGCTAGGGCTATAGACACCTCGACAGGCAGGGACTAATGGGCAAGGTAGACCTGGATTTCAAGCCGTCCGTTCCGGTGTTCGACGCCTGCATCACTGTTGGGCGCCGGTACGATCGGTATATTCGAGTGGATAACGTGGCCGACACGCTCGCGACGATGGACAGGGCTGGCGTGCAGAGGGCGCTCGCCTACACCCCGCACGCGCTCGATTTCGATAGCGTGGAAGGCAACTCCTACCTGATGGAGATGATCAAGGGGCAGCCTCGGCTTGTGCCGCAGTTTGCGGTCAATCCCTCGTTCGACGACTTGCCTCTCATGGCCAAGAGTATGAAGCAGCACGGCGTGCGCTCGCTGCGCATCGCTCCCAAGTTCCAGCGATACCCGTTCCGCGAGTGGGTGCTCGGGCCGTTCTTCGATTGGCTTGAGGCCAACAGGACGCCGGTATGGGTGGCCGCTGAGGAGATAGACCCTTCGGAGTTCCACGCGACCGTCTCCGGGCGGCCGGGCCTCAGGTTCGTGATGAGCCAGGTCCACTTCATGCATGAGACATGGGCGGTGCCGCTGCTTATGAGCCTCCCGAATGTCTCGATCGAAGTATCGAGGATGCTCCAGCCCAACTCCTTCAACAAGCTCATAGATGCCATTGGCGCTGAGCGCGTCATGTTCGGCAGCAGGTTCCCGGACTCTGCAATGGCGCCGCAGTTATACTATCTGCACCGCTCGGGGTTGTCGCAATCGCAGCTACAGGCCGTCTGCGCGGGCAACCTGGGCCGGCTCCTGGGGAAGGGATAAACGCATGAAGACGCCCGTTGTAGACTTCCACGCCCACGTCGGCAGGTGGGGCTCTTTCGGAATGGCAGATGACCTAGAGACGTATCTCAGGGTGATGGATGCCGCCGGGGTGGATATTAGCTGCATCAACTGCATTTTCTATGGCGAGGCCCATCGAAACCTGGACTCCGTGATGCCCTTCGTCAAGAAGCACCCGGACAGGTTCGTGCCCGTGGCCTACGTGACGCCGCGGTACCTGCAGGACGCCATACCTGAGCTCGAGCGCGCGTTCGGTAAGCTTGGCGCCAGGTTCCTCAAGCTGTACCCCACATATCTCGGCAAGCCGATTGACGACCCGTCTTACTTCCCCATTTTTGAATGGGCCAACGATCACGGCATTGTTATCATGAGCCATTCGTCCTTCTTTTTCGAAGGGGATACCCTGACTATGCCGCGCCTCTTTCCGGCGCTGGCCAAGAGGTTTAACAAGGTCCGGTGGGTGCTCGGCCACTCTGGGAACAACATGAATGGGCAGGCCCAGGCCGTGGCCGCGGCAAGAGAGTGTGACAACATCTACCTGGAGACGTGCACGTCGATGGCGGAGGCGGGCACCATTGAATTTCTTGTGAACGGGGCGGGGGAGGACCGGGTGCTGTACGGGTCCGACATGCCTCTCCTGGACGCGCGCAACCAGGTTGGCCGCATAGTGACCGCCGACATTTCAGACGAGGCCAAGAAGAAGGTACTGGGCCTCAACGCAATAAAGCTACTGGGTCTCAAGAACAAGTCTTAGCAATTACCGCTGGAGGAGCCATGGTCAGGTCTAAAGCGTCCCTTGACGCTGAGCTGCTGAAGATGACGCCGAAGTCGAGGGCGCTGTGGGAGCGCGGCAAGGATAGCATGCCCGGGGGCATCATCAAAGGCGCTTACTGGCGGCCCCCGCATCCCATCTATGTGCAGAAGGCGGAAGGCTGCCACATCTGGGACATCGATGGAAACCGGTACGTGGACTTTGAAAACCACCATTCGACCACTGTGCTGGGACACAACCCGCCGGGGGTGATGGCGGAGCTAAAGAACGCGATGGAGATGGGTATCGGCCTGGGCCACCCGACCGAATACGAGGCGGAGATCTCCGAGGAGATCACCCGGCGCTTCCCTTCGATTGAGCGGGTGCGCTTCGCCAACTCCGGTACTGAGGCGTCGCTTCATGCGACTCGCCTCATCCGGGCCAAGACCGGCAAGCCCAAGATCGCCAAGTTTGAGGGGGCCTATCACGGCAGTCACGACGCGCTCGAAGTGAGCGTGGCGCCGCCGCTCGACAAGGCGGGCGAGGCTACCTCGCCCAAGGCCGTTCCCACCCACAAGGGCATGTCGCGCGCGGCTAACGATGAGGTGATCATTCTCCCCTACAACGACCGGGAGTCTGTTGAGCTCATCCTGAGGGAGCACAAGGACGAGGTTGCGGGCGTGTTCTACGACGGCAAGCCGGGCATGCTGGACATCCCTGACGACTTTACTAAATTCGTCCGGAAGATCACCCAGGAACTTGGGATGTACATGGTGATGGACGAGGTGGTCAGCTTCCGGGCTGGGCCAGGCGGCTACCAGGGAGAAGCCGGGGTGAAGCCGGACCTGAGCATATTCGGAAAGGCCTTCGGAGGGGGACTGCCGGTTGGGGCCATCGGGGGTCGCAGGGAGCTTATGGACGTGCTGGACAACACCGGCGCGCCAACCGGACTTTTCCAGAGCGGCACATTCTCCGGCAACCACTTCACGCTGGCCGCCGGGCTGGCTACTCTCCGTGGGTTGACGCCGGAGGTTTACGAGCAGCTCGAAGGCCTCCGCGCGCGGCTGCACAAAGGGCTGGAGGCCGCCTTCAAGAAGGCGGGAGTTCCTTGCCAAGTGCTGAGCCGAGGCTCTATGATTAATGCATATATAGCTGAGAAGCCTGTCAAGGACTACAGGAGCGCCAGGCAGGCGGATGGCGCCATGCTCGAGCGCATCATAGTGGGACTGCTTATCAAGGGCTACAGTATTGGCCCCACGCCGATGAGCATGACACTGTCGACGCCCATGAGCGATGCGACAATAGACGGTTTTCTGAAGGCACTCAGCGAAGTTCTGGCGGATAAGGACTAGGGATTAGTCGGCGTGGCGTACAGCCCCGGCGGCGGAGTGAAAGGCTGTTGTGAGGTTAGAGTATGACGATCGTTCGGACAATTGCCCGCAATACCTATAACGTTATTGAAATTGAGGGGATCATCCTCATTGGAATGCTGGCGACCATTGCAGTCGTTCTGGGCTCGCTGTACGTGTTCACAGACTTCTTCGGCAACCAGGAGACCGACCTCCGGGGTTTCGTCTCCTCCAGCAGGGACGACGACTAATCCCCGGGGAATTTGTCATGCTCGGGTGGTTGCCTAGTGCGGCATTTGCAGGTAGTATAGTCGCTGCGTGACTTGGCTCCGGGTCGCTGGCCTGGGGCGTCTGAAACGTGCATCTGGTTGTGATGTGTAGCGCATAATCCGTTTGCGATAGAGGTATGGCAAGAGATGTTTCAGTATAAGCCCCTGCCGGATGAGTCGAAGCGCGACAAACCTAAAGATACGTTTGTGGAGAAGGTAACCAAGCCATTCAGGCCGATCACCGACCCCATTATTAAGGTGTACAACAAGGGGTCAGCGCTTCCCGGCATAGGGTGGCTGATCAAGATCCTGGGCAAGGTATTCGTCGTGGTACTCGGCGCGGCGGTAATCATCGGAGCGATCGCCTTCATGCTGGTCTCCTCCATCTTCGTGGGGACCTTCCTGTCCGATATCTCCGGCGGCCCGGAGTAGCAGCGGCGAAGTCACCTATCCTGCATGGGGTTTCCCGCGGTTAATCGTAGACCGCGGCAGAGCAGTATAGGCGCGAAAAGACCAGTGGGCGGAGTACTCCGGCCCACTGGTCTTTTCCTTTCCTAAATGCCTATTGTCTCTAGGCGCTGCAGGCGCCTCCACCGCAGCCGCCGCCACAGCACCCGCCGCCGCCACCTGACACCGGTTCGGACCGGCCACCGACTGTCGTCATTGAAATGAACACCGACAGCCTGCGCCGGGACTCCGATCCGCAGTCAGGGCATGGCGCTTTCGCGTCCATGTCGCTCACAGGGCGCAGCTTCTCGAACCCGCACCCACATGTCTTGCACACATATTCATATACTGGCATAGCGCTACTCCATAGACCTCGTGCATCCCAATTTTATTTTCGGCGGCTCTCATGGTCAAGCTGTGAAGGTATAATGGATGGACAAATTCCGAAGGACCCGAAAATGACGCACACCCGCACGCAACCTGATTCCATAGGCCATTTTGGGCAGTTTGGAGGGCGCTTCGTCCCAGAGACCCTCATGCACGCCCTGGAGGAGTTGGAATCGGCCTATGGTGAGATCAAGGAGGACCACGACTTCCAGGCCGAATTGAAGAAGCTGCTGAACCTCTACGTCGGGCGGCCGACGCCGCTCTATTACGCTGAGAACCTGACCAGGCATCTCGGCGGCGCGAAGATCTATATCAAGCGCGAAGACCTGGCCCATACCGGCGCGCACAAGATCAACAACGCCCTTGGACAGGGCCTCCTGGCGGCGCGCATGGGCAAAAAGCGGATCATCGCTGAGACGGGCGCGGGGCAGCATGGCGTGGCCACAGCTACGGTCTGCGCCATGCTCAAGCAGGAGTGTGTCGTATATATGGGCGAGGAGGACATCCGGAGGCAGTCTCTGAACGTCTTCAGGATGCGCCTGCTTGGAGCGGAGGTGCGGCCGGTCACTTCCGGCAGCAAAACACTCAAGGACGCGATCAACGAGTGCATTCGCGATTGGGTAACGAACGTGGAGACGACGCACTACCTCATCGGCAGCGCTGTGGGGCCGCACCCGTATCCCATGATGGTGCGCGACTTCCAGTCGGTCATCGGCACCGAGGCGCGCTCGCAGATGCTAGCGGCGGCCGGCAGGCTGCCGGACTACGCCGTTGCGTGTGTCGGCGGCGGCAGTAACGCGATCGGGCTCTTCTACCCGTTCGTTCAGGACGAGGACGTTGAGCTGATCGGTGTTGAGGCAGGCGGGGATGGTGTGGACACGCCGCGCCACTCATCCACGCTCGTAGCAGGCAGGGTAGGGGTGCTTCACGGCAGCATGTCCTACCTTCTACAGGACGAGAACGGCCAGGTGATGGAGACGCACAGCATTTCGGCGGGGCTGGACTATCCGGGTGTTGGGCCGGAGCACAGCTATCTTAAGGACACGGAGCGGGCGCGGTACGAAAGCATAACGGACAAGGAGGCCATGGAGGGCTTCCAGCTGCTCTGCCGGACCGAGGGAATCATCCCAGCGCTTGAGCCGTCTCATGCAATCGCCTACGTGGCTAAGTTGGCCCCCACGCTGCCCAAGGACAGGATAATTCTGCTCGGCCTGAGCGGACGCGGGGATAAGGACATCAACACGGTCGCAGGAGCGCTGGGAGTGAAACTGTGGGGTTAGGGCTTGTAGGTTAGGACCTTGCCCACCTCTTTCAAAGCCAGCTTGCCTGCCTTTAGCTCCCTGGTGATTTTCTCCAGCAAGTGAACGGTACGGCGGTCATAGTATCTCTCGCCGCACGTCCTGCAAACGGGCGTCTTGATCTGCACCCATACGACATTGTTGTCGAGCCGGACTTCTTCATTGACCTCGGTCACCTGGATGTCGTCACCGTGGCACACGATGCATTTCATTTCTTTACTCTCTTGGTGTGACGAGCCCACCGTCGCGGGTCCGGCTCATATACGGTCACAATAATGACTCTGCTATCATGGGGATCCAAAGCACACACGGTGTGAATCGGTCGGCCAATTCTGGTGGTTCCATAGACCAGGACGCTCGGGTACGGCCTGTCATCGGGATAATGCTCAATGACTTGTCCTGATTCTATTGCCTCAACAATCTCCCTGTCTTCTATTATCCCAAATTCCTCCAGACGCATCTCTCTGAGGCAATGGCCGGTGTAGAGCACTCGATCTGCCTGGAAAAGCTTCCTGATATCATTTATCCAGTCAGCATCTTGACTCATCGAAGAATCATACCACCTGGCTGTGAAAGCAAACACGCCCGCGTGAACGCGGGCGTGTTTGCTTTCACGGAAGACTTTCGCGCTCTACACCAGCAAGCTGAGCGGGTTCTCCAAATCCTTTTTGACTTCTACGATGAACTTTGCGCCCTCCGCGCCGTCGGAGACGCGGTGGTCCACGGAGAGCGTGGCGTTCATCGTCTCGGCGATGACCACCTGGTCGTTGCGGACGACCGGCTTTTTCATCACCGTGCCCACGGCCAGCACGCCAGCCTGCGGGGGCTGGATGATCGCTGCGAAGTTGGTCACCTCGAACATGCCCATGTTGCTGATGCTGAAGGTGCCGCCGGTGTACTCCTGGGCGTGGAGCGTCCCCTTCTGGGCCCGGGTGATGAGGTCCTTGCTCGCCTGGGATATCTGGGCGAGCGTCTTGCCGGCGCAGTCCATTATCGCGGGCATGATCAGTCCGTCTTCCATAGCAATGGCGATGCCGATGTTGATGGACGGATGGTTCTGTATGGCGTCCCCTGTGTAGGAGGAGTTCAGGTTCGGTATCTTCCTGAGAGCGCCAACGCAGGCCTTGATGATGAGGTCGTTGACGCTGATCTTGATGCCTTCCGACTCCAGGCTGGCGTTGATCTGCTTGCGCAGCTTCATCGCCTCGGTCATGTCGATCTCCGCGGTAACGTAGAAGTGAGGGATCTCCTGCTTGCTCTTCGTGGTCACGCGGGCGATCTGCTGGCGCATCTTGCTCAGTGGGACCTTCTCGCCGGGCTTTGCCGCCGGGGCAGGGGCGTGCTCGGCCGCGGGAGCTTCCTTCTTCGGGGCGGCCGGGGCCGGCGCCGCCAGCCTCGCGGTTGCCTCGGCAGGCTTCTGCGGCTCCGCCTTCGTCTCGGTCTTCGCGGCCTTCGACTTGTCCGCGGCCATCACGTCGTCACGGGTGATGCGGCCGCCGGGGCCGGTGCCCTTGATCTTCGAGAGGTCGATGCCCATCTCGTCCGCCAGCTTCCGGGCAACAGGCGATGCGCGGACCTCGCCGGGGGCGGCCGCGTGGTCATCTGCGGGAGCGGGAGCGGTTACTGGCTCCTGCCGGGCCTCCACGGCCTCCGGCGGCCGCTTGGGGCTCGACGCCGGTGCGCCCTTGCCGTTGGCAGCGGGCGCTGGGGCCGGAGCGGCCGCGGGGGCGGTCACCTTCTCTCCAGGCGCGCCGATGATCGCTATCGGCTTGCCGACGGGAACGGAAGTGCCTTCGGCAACAAGGAGCTTGTTCAGAACGCCCGCTTCGGACGCCTCGAACTCCACCACTGCCTTGTCAGTCTCTATCTCGGCTATCGCGTCGCCGACCTTCACCTCGGCCCCTTCGCGCTTAAGCCAGCGCACAAGGGTGCCTTCCTGCATGTCATAGCCCATCTGGGGCATCGTCAATTCGGTAGCCAAAGCTAACCCCCAATCGTTGTTTCTACATTCCGAAGAGCTCTTTGGCCTTCTGGAGGACGCGCTTGGCGTCTGGGATTGCAGCTGCCTCAAGGACCCCGTTGTAAGGGGCCGGTACATCCAGTCCGCCGACATGGCCTACCGGGCCGTCCAGGTCGTCGAACGCGGCCTCCTGGACCGACTGGGCGATCCATGAGCCGAAGCCGCCGGTCTCCCAGACCTCTTCCACGACGATGCACCGGTTGGTCTTCTTGACGGACTTGACGATGGTGTCCAGGTCCAGCGGCCGTAGCGTGCGGACATCGATGACTTCCGCCTGCTTGCCCATTTCGGCAAAGAGCTTCGCGGCGTTCTGTGCCACGTGCACCATCCGGCCGTAGGCGACCAGTGTGATGTCCTTGCCTTCGCGCTTGACGGCGGCCTGGCCGAAGGGCACCTTGTAGGGGGCGTCCGGCACTTCTCCCTTGAAACCGTAGAGGAGGGCGTGCTCGGCAAAGATCACCGGGTCGCGCTCGTCCAGCGCGGACCTGAATAGGCCGAGAGCGTCGTAGGGATCGGAAGGGATCGCGACCTTTATGCCGGGTACGGAGGCGAACCAGCCCTCGAAGCTCTGCGAGTGCGTGGCAGCAAGCTGCGCGCCGCCGCCGGTGACAGTGCGGATTATCAGAGGCACTTCGAGCTGGCCGTTGGACATGTACCGCAGCTTCGCCGCGTGGTTCACCACCTGGTCGATGCCCAGCAGAAGGAAGTTGATCGTCATTATCTCGACGATTGGCCTCTGGCCGGCCATTGCCGCGCCGACGCCCGCGCCAACCATCACACCCTCTGCAATGGGCGTGTCCCGGACGCGCTCCGGGCCGTACTTTTCGAAGAAGCCCTTCGTCACCGCGTAGGCGCCCTGGTATGCGCCCACGTCCTCGCCCATGATAAACGCCCTCTCGTCTTTATCGAGGGCTTCGCGGAGGCCCCGGGCTATCGCCTCTCTCATTATGATCTCAGCCATGCTACTTTCCGACTTTCAGATCCTCTCCCGCAAAGCCGGGAAAGGCCATCCCGATGGAATCGGGATGGGTGAGGGCCTGCCTTAAGACGCGATAATATGCTCGAACAGCGCCTCCATCGGCGGGTTCGGACTCTCGTTGGCGAACTTGATGGACTCCGTCACCGCCGCTTCGACTTCCTTGTCTATCTGCGCGAGCTCTTTCTCGGAAATCAACCCTTCCGTGACTGCGAGCTTTTTGAACGCGGGGATCGGGTCTCTGACCTGCTCCCGCTCCACCTCGGATGACTCCCGGTAGTACGAGGCGTCCGACATGGAGTGGCCGCGGAAGCGGTACGTCATGGCCTCAATGAAAACGGGTCCGTCACCTGTACGGACCCGTTTGAGAGCCTCCGCTGTCGCCTCGCGTACGGCTGCTACGTCCATGCCGTCGATCTGGGCGGCGGGGATGTTGTAGGCGTCGGCGGCCAGGTAAATGTCCTTACCGGCGGCGCGAGCGCGGCTGACGAGGGTGCCCATGCCGTACATGTTGTTTTCGAGGAAGAAGATGACCGGCAGCTTCCAGAGGGAAGCGAGGTTGAGCGATTCGTGGAAGTAGCCCTCGTTCACGGCGCCGTCGCCGAAGAAGCAGAGGACCGCGCTGTCCTCTTTCTTGCGCTTGATGGCCAGCCCCAGGCCGCATGCCAGCGGCATCTGGCCGGCAACAATGGCGTGGCCGCCCATGAAGCGCTTCTCAATATCGAAAAGGTGCATGGAGCCGCCCTTACCGCCGCTGCAACCCGTAACCTTGCCGAACAGCTCCGCCATGACGGCGTTGGGGTGGATACCCTTCGCGATTGCGTGGCCATGGTCACGGTAGCTGGTAATCACGTAGTCGTCCTTGCGTGTGACGGACATGGCGCCCACCGCGACGGCCTCCTGGCCGATGTAAAGGTGCAGGAAGCCGCGTATCTTGCCCTGCTGGTACTGGCGCGCGCACTGCTCCTCGAACAGGCGGATCAGCGCCATCTGCCTGTACATCTCCGCTACCTGGGCCTTGTCCAGATTGATCGCCACCTTCATCTATGACCTCACACACCCGGAAAAGTTGCCATAAGCCGGTATAAACATTCTAGAAAAATAGGAGCAGCAACGCTCCTATTTTACCATCCCATATTCGTAATTTTACCTAGACGATGGGAGGCGCCCTGCGGTCCTTATATGTGGATCGCTTCGCCGTCCGCTTGAAGCGCCGCTTCCTTGACCGCCTCAGAGATGGTCGGGTGCGGGTGCACCAGCCACCCAAGCTCCTTCGTTGTGCTCTCCAGCAGGCGGGCCATTCCCAGCTCGCCCAGCAGCTCGGTGACCTCAGGGCCGATCATGTGCGCCCCCAGGATATCGCCGATCTCAGCGTCCACCACCACCTTGACGAAGCCGTCGGTCTCGCCCATTGCGAGCGCCTTGCCGCTGGCGACGAACGGGAACTTGCCGATCTTGACGTTGAAGCCCTTCTCCTTCGCCTGTGCCTCGGTAAGTCCGAAGCTGGCGATCTGGGGCTTGCAATATGTAGCCTTGGGCATATTCACGTAGTCGAGCTTGGGCGGGTTGAGGCCGGCGATGTGCTCCACTGCGGTGACGCCCTGTGCGGACGCCACGTGCGCCAGCAACATCTTGCCGTTGACGTCGCCAATGGCGTAGATGCCCGGGACGTTTGTCTGCATCTTGTCGTCCACGGTCACGTACCCGCGGTCTGTCTTAACGCCGACGCCCTCAAGGCCGATGCCGTCGATATTGCCCTGCATGCCCACGGCGACGAGCACCTTGTCGCACTCGACTACGGTCGTGCCGGCGGAGTTCGTAATCGTCACCTTGGCCTTGTTGCCGGTGACCTCAACCTTGTCTACCTTGGCGCCGAGCATGGCGTTGATGCCCTGCTTCTTGAAGGCGCGCTCAGCCTGGGTGCTGATCTCCTCGTCCTCGAGTGGCACCAGGCGGGGCTGGAGCTCAACGATTGTGACGTCCGCTCCGTACTTGCTCCAGACATATCCGAACTCCATGCCCGTCGCGCCCGCACCCACGATGATCGCCTTCTTGGGGACCTCGCGGGTCTCAAGAGCCTCGCGGCTGGTGATGACGACCTTTTTGTCGACGGGCAGGGTGGGCAGCTGCCGGAAGCGCGCGCCGGTGGCGATGATGATGTTCTTCGTCGTGAGTGTTCGCTTGGCGCTCTCGACTACGACGGTGTTCTTGTCCTTGATTACGCCCAGCCCTTCGACGTACTCAACCTTGTGCTTCTTGAGGAGGGAGGCGACGCCCCTGGTGAGGCGCTTCACGACGTCGCGGCTGCGGTCTACGGCCTTGCCGAAGTCGTACTGCACATTGTCGACGGAGACGCCCCAGTCGGCGGCGTTCTTGAAGTAGCTCAGGACCTCGGCGTTCTTGAGGAGGGCCTTGCTGGGTATGCACCCCCAGTTCAGGCATATGCCGCCCACCTCGGCCCGTTCGATAATGGCTGTCTTGAGGCCAAGTTGGCCCGCGCGAATAGCGGCCACGTATCCGCCCGGACCGCTGCCGATGACAACTACATCATAATCTGGCACTCGAACACCTCAAATGAGCAAATCCGTAAGCCTGGAGACGGGCACCATTCTACATCAATGCATATGCAGCCACAAAGAAACTGCGTCGATTTAAGCGTTTATGAAACTCGGAATCGTGAAACGCAAGGCCTATTTTTGGGCCGAAGGCGACGAAGATCGTAAGGGCCTCTAGGCGGGCCGGAAGCTGAAAGGCGCTACGTCCGAAGAGACCTCCGGCGCGTCGAAATCTACGATAACCGGCAATCCAACGTAGACGTCCCTTGGGGCGATGCCGGTCAGTCCAGCCATGAATCGCGGCCCCTCAATTAACTCAATGACCGCAATAACTGCTTTCGGCAGCCCCGTTCCCTGTTTCCCGCCTGGGTAAGTGAGCACGAAGCTGAAGACTTTGCCCTCGCCCTGCGCCTTCACCCATTTGAACGTGGTTGCGCGGCAGTCCGGGCAAATGGTGGGCCGGTAGAACAGGCCGCCGCACCGGGTACACTCGGAAAGCATGAGCTTCCCGTCCGTCACAGCATTCAGGAACTCTGTGTCGGCCTTGCTGGGCTTCGATTCGGGCTTGATCTGATCGGGTCTTTGCATCTGGCTAAATGTCCGCAGGTGTCGTCCCAAAAATATTTCACGCAGTCTAATAAAGCGCCGCCGCCGCGTCAAGCTAAAGCGAGAATGACTTGAACGCCCTTCACGCTTTTCTGACTCCCTGTTATTATAGGTTATGCAGCCAATCCCCATGGGAACGGTGAGCACAATCAGAATACGTCTTTACGCCATGGCCGTAAGGTCATGGCCACTACGATTGTGTGAGCCTTCCCATCTCCGGGGAGGCTTATTCTTTTTCTAATGCCGCCCGGGCGCACAGGTTATCTACCGGATGCTGGACCGTAACTCTCGAATCGGATTCATCGGCGCGGGACAGGTGGGGAAGTCGATGGCTGCCGCGCTTTCGCGCAAGGGGTACAAAGTCGTCGCCTCTGCCAGCCGCACTTTCGCTTCCGCGGAGTCCCTGGCCCATCTTGTGCCGGGCTGCGTTGCCTACCGGTCCATCTACGAGGCCGCTTCAAAGTGCGACATGGTCTTTATTACCGGCACGGACGCGTCCATAGCGCCGATAGCCGCGAGCATCAAGTGGCGCAAGGGGCAGGGCGTGGCGCACTGCTCCGGCGCAACGTCCACGGATGTTTTCGCCCTGGCGAAGGCGATGGGCGCCGTCCCGGGAGCGTTTCACCCTCTGCAGACGTTCTCGGACGTAGAGAAGGCGGTTGCGAGCCTGCCGGGAACGACGTTCGCCATTGAGGGCGAAGAGGAGATGCGGGCGTACCTGAAGGAGATGGCGCTGGCGCTAGGTGGCGTGCCGATCTTCCTGCGGGCGGAAGACAAGGCGCTGTACCACTGCACCGTGGTAATGATGGGCGGCATACTAAACGGCCTGTGCGGAGCAATCGCCGGGCTGTGGCAGGAGAACTTCGGAATAGACCGCAACCAGGCGCTGAAGTCGCTCGCGCCCATCATGCAGGGCACAGCCGCAACGCTCGCCTCGCTGGGGCTGCCCGCTGCCGCGGCGGGGCCTTATGTGCGCGGAGATGCGGGAACGGTAAGGAAGCACATGAACGCGCTCCGGGAGTTCTCTCCGGAGATGGTGCCGGTCTACTGCAACATGGCGCTTGCGGCGTTCCCGGTGGCGCTGGAGAAGGGCAACGTATCGGCCGAGAAGGCGGAAGAGATAAGGCAGCTGCTCCAGGAAGGCACTAAGGGTTGAAGCGGAGTCTCAAGGAGGCTTCCATGCGCGTGACCATTACTGACCTCAAGGAAATGAAGAGGAAGGCCGAGAAAATCCCCATGATCACCGCGTACGACTATACGTCGGCGCGGCTGGTGGAGTCGACGGGGATACCGCTGATACTCGTCGGGGACAGCCTGGGGCAGGTGGTGCAGGGGCACGACTCCACCTTGCCCGTGACGATGGACGATATCATCTATCACGTGAAGTCGGTGGTGCGCGGGACGCAGAAGGCGCACGTCATCGCGGACATGCCGTTCATGAGCTACCAGGCGGACGTCGCCGACGCGATCCGCAACGCCGGGAGGCTCCTCAAGGAGGGCGGAGCGTCGTCGGTGAAGCTGGAGGGCGGGCGCGTGATGGCGGAGACGGTGCGGCGGATCGTAGAGGTGGGCATACCTGTCATGGGCCACATCGGGCTCACGCCGCAGTCTTTCAACCAGCTCGGTGGCTACAAGGTGCAGGGGAAGACGGCAAAAGCCGCGCTGGATCTCATGGATGACGCCCTCGCCCTCGAGCAGGCCGGAGTATACGCAATCGTCCTGGAGATGGTCCCTCTGAACCTCGCCCAGTCGATAACCCGGAAACTGAGCATCCCCACCATCGGCATCGGCGCGGGCGTCCACTGCGACGGGCAGGTGCAGGTCTTCCACGATATCCTCGGGCTTATCACTGACGAAATGCACAAGCATGCCCGCCGGTACGCAGAGGTCGGCAACCTCATCAAGGCCGTCATGGAGCAGTACATCCAGGACGTCCGCAACGGCGCATTCCCGACTGACCGAGAGAGCTTTCACATGGCCCACCATGCGATTGAGGAGATGAACGCGCTCGGTTCCCCTGTTGACGGGCTCGTTGAGGGCGCGGGATACCGGAATAGAATCGAAGGTCGGAAATAAATGAAGGTCATATCCACGGTCGCCGGCGTGCGGGAGGAGCTCCTCTCGGTTGCTCACCCCGTCGGTCTCGTCCCCACCATGGGCGCCCTGCACAGAGGGCACGCCTCACTCGTGGAGCGCGCAAGGAGCGAGAACCCGACCGTCGTCTCAACGATCTTCGTCAATCCCAGGCAGTTCGGACCGAGCGAGGACTTTACTGCCTACCCACGACCGGTCGAGGATGACCTTGCCATGCTGGAGAAGGCTGGCGCGGACATCGTTTTCACTCCCGGGACCGATGAAATTTACCCTCCTGGGTTCGACACCTACGTTGATTGCGGCAAGCTGACAGAAAGGCTTGAAGGGAAGTCCCGGCCAGGCCACTTCCGCGGCGTCGCGACCGTCGTCACGAAGCTCCTCTCTATAGTGCGGCCGGACCGCGCGTATTTCGGACAGAAGGACGCGCAGCAGTGCATGGTCATCAAGAAGCTGAACGCGGACCTGAACCTTGGCGTAGATATCGTTATCTGCCCCACGGTGCGGGAGCCGGACGGCCTGGCGATGAGCAGCCGTAACCGCTACCTCAACCCGCAAGAGCGTGCCGCTGCGCCGGTGCTGTTCCGGTCTCTGCGATTCGCAAGCGAGCTGGGTATCTCCGATGCCGAGGAAGTGCGCCGCCGCATGCGCGCGCTCATCGAGCAGGAGCCCCTCGCGAAGATCGACTACGTCAGCATCGCCGACCCGGACACCCTTGAAGAACTGGACCGGCTGGACGGCAGGCCTGCCCTAGTGTCGCTGGCCGTGCGGATTGGCAAGACACGGCTGATCGATAACGTGACAATAGGGCAGTGAGCTGCCGGGTCTACTTTTTGGCCTCTGCCCCCGCCGCCGTGCCCGCGTTCTGTGCTTTGCATTCGTCGCACGGGCATAGCTTGCGCAGCACGTCGAACGGGTAAATACCAGTGAAGTGCGCGTCGCTCCAGAGGAACTGCACCGCGTATCGCCCCACCATCATGTAGTCCTCAGCTTTTATTTCCGCGGGGACCGTCGCCGGGTTCAGCAGCTTCCGGTTCGTCCACTCTTCCACGCACTCCGCGCAGCCGCAGTTGATACGCAGGTACTTCGGCGGGTAGATGCTCTGGTGTCCATCCGTCCACTCGACGGATATGGCGGCCGGCGAGAGCGAGATAGTTCTAACGGATGCGCTGGTGCTCATGGACCCTCATTTATCCCGATTGGATGAGTACCAGTTTACAGGCACGGGCGGGCAGGATTCCACTAGCGATTGACACCCCGGCGGCGGGCGCATATAGTGCCGCTATCCCGGGTCCACGGTCTCCGCGAATGAGGAACGCAGCCAACACCGCCATCCTTGCAGTACTCAGCGCCGTCGCCATAGCCGGTGTGGTTTTGCTTGCCAACCGCCTTTCCACCGCGGGCGCCATTGAAATCGCCACCCCTGAGCCGGCGCGCACGGCCGTCCCTCGGACGTGGGCCGCCTACATCACCGGCGCCGTCGCCACGCCGGGCGTATACGAAATCACGCCCGGAGACCGGTTAACCTCGCTGGTGCAGGCCGCCGGAGGCGCGACGGCGGACGCGGCGCTCGAGAGTGTGAACCTTGCGGTGATACTGAGCGACCAAGACCACTGGCACATACCCAGGGTGGGGGAGACTCCCGTCCCGAAGGTCTCCCAGTCAACAGGAAGTCCTCAGGCGGCGGCCGGCGTGGCTGCCAGGATAAACATCAATACGGCAACGGTCATTGACCTCATGGCGCTTCCCGGCATCGGCGAGGTAAAAGCACATGCGATCGTCGTGTACCGCGAAGCTAACGGGCCGTTCAAGACCGTTGACGATCTGCTCAAAGTGAGCGGCATCGGCCGCGCGACGCTGGACGCCATAAGGGAGCTTGTTGAAGCCTGTTGCGCGGGCCGCCTGTCGCCCCCGGAGAGTGCATGGTACGCAACGTGATGAAAGAGGCCCGGTTCTACCTCCTGGCTGGGGCGATCGTCGTTCTCCTCCTCCAGGTCTACTTCCGTTACCGCGAAAGCCCGCCCACACAGTGGCTTTGGGTCGTCCTGATCGGTACGTTCCTGGTCTCCATCTGGCTTGCCAGCCGCAAGGTCAGGCGCGGCGCGTGGCCCCACACGCGCAGGCTCGCCATCCTCCTCCTGGTGATCTCCCTCGTCGGCGGGACCGCCATCCTCTGCACCGTGCCGGACAGCCCTCCCGTTGCCGAATCGTCAGTAGTGCCCTAGCCGGAACGGAGCGGCGCAGCCATGGTACTCCTCACCATAGCCGCGGCCTTCCTCACCGGTATCTTTGCCGGCGCACAGTCTGGCGTCCACCCGGTCGCGATAGCCGCCCTCATCACCGCATCGATTCCCCTGGGCTTCATGCTCCGGCGCCTCCGCCGAGGGCTCTTGCGCGCAGCGCTGGTAGTCGCTATCGCGCTCGGCTCGGGCAGGGTAGAGGCATTCGGGGACGGCCGCGCGCCGTCCCTGCTGCGCCACGAATGCGCCCCCAGGGCGGCCGAAGGGGTGATCGTCAGCGACCCAGAGCCCGCGGGCTCGGCTACGCGGTTCCGTGTGGCGGTTGACTCGGTCCACGTATGCGGCGAATGGCGGCAGGCCGGTGGGGACGCGCTCGTGACAGCGAGGCCATCGGCGGAGCTTGTGCTGCACCGGGACGCACCCTACTTCAGGTATGGAGACCGTGTCCTGCTGGACGGCGAGCTTGAAGCTCCTCCCACCCTCGGAGGGTTTGATTACGCGACGTTCCTGGACCGCCAGGGGATCACCGCGGTGGTGTCGTTCCCGAGGGTAGACCTCCTTGGCGAGGGGCGAGGCCAGCCCGTCTACCAGGCGCTGTTCCCGCTCCGGAGAAGTCTGGCAGAGTCTCTGGAGCGCCTCATGCCCGAGCCGGAGGCGTCACTCGCCGTCGCTCTGCTGCTCGGCATCCGAAGCTCGATGCCGGCTGACACGGTCCAGGAGTTCCGCGATACCGGCACGGCGCACATTATTGCCATATCGGGCATGCACATTGCGCTCATTCTGGTACTGAGCCTCGCCGTGAGCCGGTGGGCGCTTGGCCGGCGTGGACACTACTACCTGCTGCCGCCGCTCTTGCTGGTGTGGTCGTACTCGATGCTGGCAGGCCTCTCGCCATCCGTCGCGCGGGCTGCCATCATGGGCACTGTCTACCTTGCCGCGTACGCACTTGGGCGGCCCAGGACAATACTGCCTGCCCTGGGCGGGGCGGCGGCGATCATGGCCGCGCTTGACCCGATGGTCCTGTGGAGCGTCTCTTTCCAGCTTAGCTTCGCTGCAATGGCGGGCATTGCCGTAATTGCCACTCCGCTTGCCGGAGCCCTGAAGGCCTCCCTCATTGGTGAGCAGGCGGAGGGCGAACCCCCGACCAACCTCGCATCACTCTCGATAGACGCCGTCGCCGCCACGGTCGCCGCGACAATTACGACAGTGCCGCTGTCCATCTTCTACTTCGAGAAATTCTCTGTTGTGGGAGTGCTGGCTAACATCGCGATCCTCCCGGCCTTGACTATCCAGCTACTTGCGCAGGCCGTCGCCGCCGTGATCGGCATCATCGCCCCAGCCCTCGCCGCGCCTTTCGGGTGGCTGGCGTGGGTAACGACTGCGTACCTCACCGGAGTAGCCGCGCTCTTCTCGCGCCTGCCGTTTGCAGCGCTCGATACCATCGGGATTCCGGGCTGGGCCGTCGCGCTGTACTACGCGGCTTTGTCCGTGGGCTACGTAGCGTTCCGACTGCGCCTGATTCGATTCGCAAGGTGGACGGCGCCTGCGTTGCCGAGGCTGAGGCTACGGGTCGCGTTGCCCGGGGGCGTTCACGCCGGCGTAATGGTCCCCCTCGCGGCCGTGTGCTCGCTCCTGTTCGTCGCCGTCCTCTCCGACCGCGACGGCCGGCTTCACGTGGCCTTCTTCGACGTGGGCCAGGGCGATGAGGCGCTGATCACAACGCCGTCAGGACTGCACATCCTTGTCGACGGCGGCCCGAGCCCGTCGGCCGCGGTGCAGCACATCGGCAGGCGGATGCCGTTCTGGAAACGTCATATCGACATGGTAATCTTGACTCACGCCCATGCCGACCACGTCGCTGGACTGGTCGAGGTACTGGAGAGGTATCAGGTCCGGCACGTCCTCCAGCGCGAGGTCTTCTACGAGAGCCCCGACTACCTGGCCTGGCGCAAGGCCGCGGACCTTGAAGGGGCGCAGCTGACAAGGGCGGTCGCGGGGCAGGTCGTCCACCTGGGCGACGGAGTGAGTCTGGAGGTAGTTAGCCCGGGTGAAGAGCTATTCCTGAAGTCCGACTCGGACATCGATAACGCCTCGGTCGTCTTCAGGCTGGTCTACGGCGAATCGAGCTTCCTGTTCACCGGCGACATGTTCCACGAAGCGGAACGGGACGTGCTCTCGGCCGGCTTGAACGTTGACTCGGACATTATCAAGGTCGCCCACCACGGCAGTCGCACCTCCTCTACGGAGGCGTTCCTGGAGGCGGTGTCCCCACAGGCGGCCGTCATATCCGCCGGCGCCAGCAACCGCTACGGCCACCCAAACCCCGGCACGCTGGAGAAGCTCGCGCGGCTCATGCCGCCCGGCAGCATATACCAGACGGCCGAGCGAGGGACGATAGAATTCACTACGGACGGCAAACGCATGTGGGTGAGGACGGAGCGGTAGTCCGCCGCGGGTGTGCTATACTCGCCCTCGCCATTCCCATCCGGAGACTAGCCATGCCGAGAATCGACGGACGCCTTCCCCACCAGCTTCGCAAGACGGTCATTACCCCCGGCGCGCAGGAGTTCGCGGAGGGGTCCGTGCTTGTGGAGACCGGCAAGACGAAGGTGATTTGCGCGGTGAGCGTAGAAGAGACGGTGCCACCGTTCCTGAAGGGCTCCGGCAAGGGCTGGATCACGGCTGAGTACGCCATGCTCCCGCGCTCCACGCAGACGCGCAACCAGCGCGAGGGCCGCTCCGGCGGTGGGCCGAAGGGACGCACACACGAAATCCAGAGGCTCATCGGCCGCTCGCTCCGCGCGGCCGTGGATCTCAACGCCATCGGCGAACGAACGCTTATGGTCGATTGCGACGTCATACAGGCGGACGGCGGCACCCGCACTGCCTCCATCACCGGGTCGTACGTGGCCCTCTATCAGGCGCTTGGGACGCTTGTCAGGGCAGGGAAGCTCACCGCAATGCCGCTCAAGGCCGCCGTCGCCGCCACCAGCGTCGGCATTCTGAGTGGAGAAATCACCCTGGACCTTTGCTACGAAGAGGACGCAAAGGCCGAGGTCGATTTCAACGTGGTGATGACGGATAAGGGCGAGTTCGTGGAAGTGCAGGGCACGGCTGAGAACAAGACGTTCACGAGGGCCGGCCTCGATGAGATCCTCCGAATCGCCGACGGCGGCATTGCCGAGATCTTCAGGCTCCAGCGCGAGGTGACAAAGTACCTGTAGAAGGCCGAATCAAATGAATGGTGTAGGAGCGCACAGCAGCGCCCGTTGCGTTGTGGCCGCTGTGGCAATCGAGGACCAGGGACGGGCGCACTGCTGTGCGCCCCTACAAAGACGGACCCATCCGTCAGCAACTCCCCCAGCACCCTAGTCCTTCCCCCTCCTGAGAACCTTGCCGGCGCGGATTGCGGTGTGCTTGCCGTTGGCGATGACCGGGGTCCCGTTAACCAGCAGGTGCTGCACGCCCACCGCGTACTTTTGAGGATCGTCGAACGTCGCCATGTCGGTGATAGTGCTCGGGTTGAACACAACCACGTCCGCCACCTTGCCCCTGGCGATCACGCCCCGGTCCTTGAGGGTCAGACGCTTGGCCGGGAAGCCGGTCATCTTGTAGATGGCCTTCTCCAGCGTCATCACCTTCTCGCCTCGCACGTACTTGCCCAGGATGCGCGGGTAGGTGCCGTAGAAGCGCGGGTGAGGCTTCGATATGGCCATGAGGCCGCTCGGGTCCACGGCGTTGCCGTCCGAGCCGATCATCGACTGCTCGTAGGTCAGGAAATAAGTTACGTCGGTCTCAATGCGGTTGTGCGTGACGACGCGGACGTTGTTCTCCTCTTCCTCGATCAGGGCCACCACGGCCTCGGCAGGCTCGACGTTGCGCTCCTTGGCTATCTGGGCGATTGTCATGCCGACGTACTTCAGGTTCTTGCCCGTCCCTATCTCCGCAATGAAGATGCGCGGCCATAGCCAGTCGCGCGCCTCGGTGTCCGGTGTGCCGTGCTCCGTCTCCTCCGCGGCCCTGCGGCGCTGCTGCGGGTCGCGCAGGCGCTTGACCATCGCGGGTACGCCGCCTTCCTGGACCCAGTCCGGAAGTATCTGGCTCAGCCCGTGCCCTGCCGCGGTATACGGGTACATATCGCATGTGATGTCGAGCCCTTCGTCCCTCGCCTTGTCGATTACCACCGTCATCTCATCGCCCCTGCCGTACATGCGCCGGTCGATGATCGCGATGTGGGAGTACTGCACCGGCACGGCCGCGCGCTTGCCGACCTCCACCGCCTCGCGGACGGCGTTCACGTGCCCGCCCGGCCACAGGCGAGCGTGGGTGGCGTAGTACGCGCCGTAGTGGGAGCGCATCACCTTCGCCAGCTCCACGATCTCGTCCGTGGAAGCGTACATGGACGGCGCAACGGTCAGGCCGGTGGTCATGCCGAACGCGCCCTGCTCCAGCGCCTCGGAAAGGAGGTATTTCATCTCCTTCATCTCGTCAGGTGTGGGGTCGCGGCGCTCCTTCAAGTTCACTGCCGCGCGTATGCCGCCCTGGCCTACCTGCGGCGCAACGTTAAGGCTGATGCCGTTGGTCTCCATGCGGCTCGCCCACGCGTCCAGAGTGCTCCAGTCCCATTCGACCTTCGAACGCAACGTCGAGCCCAGCGATGCCCGTAGCTCCTTCGGCCCAAGCTTGCCCGCCGGGAACGGCGTCCAGCTGCAGTTGCCGGTGACCTCCGTCGTCACGCCCTGGTACGCCTTGCTCTCCCCTCCGGGATGGTCCAGCAGGCTGAGGTCTGAGTGGGTGTGCATGTCGATGAAGCCGGGGCTGACGATCATCCCTTCGGCGTCGATCCGCGTCCTGGCGCTCGCCAGGTACATGTTGCCTATCTCGACTATGCGGTCGCCCGCTATGCCGATGTCGCCCCGGAAGGCTGGCTTCCCGGTCCCGTCCACAACCGTCCCGTTTGCTATAAGTATGTCGAAAATCATCTTCTTTTCCCTGTCTTGCTAGCTGCTAACTTCCAACTTCCAACTGCCATCCTACTGAACGTCCATTCGCCTCAGGCGCAGGACAGTTAACCAGAAAAAGACTACAATGACCGCCGCTGCGCCGACGACCGCCGCCGGCCACTCTATGACGCCGTCGCTGAGGGGCGCGAACGAGTCCTTGTCGAGCTCGTGCATGATCGATAGGACGTAGGCCCTGACGCTCACGTACCGGGCGCCGCCGAGGAAGGAGCTGATGGCGCCCTCCCACAGCAGAACGTACACGATGGCGAAGCCGATTGCCCGGCTGGTCAGCAGCCCCGCCCAGGTCAGGATTGTGGAGTAGGCGATGACGCCGATGGCGACGCCGGCCGCCACCGCAATCGCCGCCTGGACGCTGCCCCCGCCGATAAAGGTCGACGCGACTGCGCTGGCGACTATGAACGAGCCGCCGATGACGACCGCGGCCAGAACCTTGGGCAGGACGATCCTGTACCTGGGGACGGGCTTAGTGATCAGGAAGCCGAGTGTGCGGTTCTCCACCTCGTTGCCCAGGGACGCCGTGGACAGCGTTATCAGGACGATCGGCAGCACTGCGCCGATCACCATGCCGCTGAGGGTTACGTTTATGAAGTCGGCGTTGAACTCGATCTCCTCACCTGCGACGAGCTTTATGAAGAGCATAAGCGCCACGGGCAGAGCTGCAAGCACCGCGATGAGCGTGACGCGCCATTTTCCCGAGAGCTGGCGAATTGATAGCTGTAGTATGGGGTCCATCTATCTCTCCACCACGTAGCTGAAGACGCTCTCGAGCGACTCGTCGATAGGCTCCACGCGCTTGAGGCGGATGCCGCGCTCCTTCGCCAGCTTCGCAACCGAGCGCTGCAGGACGGCGATGTTGCGGCTGAGGACGGTAATCTCGCCGTCCTTTTCGATGCTCACCGAGTCCACGGCGTCCAGCCCCACCAGGGCGGCGGCCATCGAGCGCGGCGAGTCGGTGACGACACGGACCTTGTACGGCTGCTCGTCCAGCATCTCGCGGATGGCGCGGAAGTCTCCCGAGGCCGCCAGCTTGCCGCTGACCATGAGCAGGATGCGGTCCGCGAGGGTCTCCACCTCCTCAAGGATGTGGGAGGAGACCAGGATCGTCTTGCCCTCGTCCGCCATGCGGCGCATGAGCTCGTGGTACTCCAGCCGCTGCCGCGGGTCGGTGCCGTTCAACGGCTCGTCCAGGATGAGTACGTCAGGGTCATGGACGAGCGTGGCGGCCAGGCGCATCCGCTGGCGCATGCCGCGCGAGTATGTGCCGAGCTTGCGGAACTGCGCGTCCGTGAGGTTTACAGCCTTCACCGCCTTATCTACGGCCTGCTCCACGTTGGGCACGCCGTACAGCCTGGCCGCGAGCGTGACCAGTTCCCTCCCCGTGAGGAACTGGTAGACGGACTCGTGCTCCGCCATGACGCCGATGCGCCTGTACAGGGACGGGTTGTCCCGGACGTGCTCGCCGAGGACGGTAACGTCGCCCTCGGACGGCTGCACCAGGCCGGTCATCATATGCAGGAGCGTCGTCTTGCCCGCGCCGTTGGGGCCGAGGAGGCCGGTGATGCCGGGGTAGACGTTGAGCGTGACGTCGTTGACGGCGACGACGTTGCCGTACCACTTCGAGAGCTTGTTCACCTCGATCGTCGGCCGCGTCCCCTGAGTCGCCGGAGCGGTGTTCTGGGTCATAGGCTTATCCTCTGGTAGCGCCGGACAAGGATGAAGCCGGGCACAACCACCATCAGCAGGTACCATCCGATGGGAGCGGCCGACGGGAGGTCTTGCACGTAGATGCCGGTGAGCGACTCATCTTCGTAGTCGAAGACCATGTTGCTGATATGTGTGGGCGCGCGGGCCACATCCAGCAGCGCGAACCACTTGCCGTTCTCGCCGGTGATGGGGACGCAGTTGACCGGAGTGCCTTCGGGAACGTCAAAGCTCGATTCGTCGCACCCCGTGAGGATGCCGGAGGAGGCGGCGCCCATGATGAACACCCCGACGATGAAGGCCGACGCATACGCGCGGCGCACGGTGAACGAGGATATCGCGAGCGACAGAGTTGTATAGAACGCAGCGATGGCCAGGCCTGCGACCATGAATTTGGGGACGTCCAGCCAGTAGTCCTTGATGTATTGCCACTGGTCTCCGGAAGCGAGGAGCGTGCCGGCGAACATGATTATCTGGCCGATGTAGACGAAGAAGAGCATGACGGCAAAGAAAGCCGCCCAGCGGGACAAGATGTAGTCCAGAGGCCTGATTGGGCGGACCAGGTAGAGGTGGAGCACCCTGTCCCGGCGGTCCGGGCAGATGAGCTCCGGTGCGACAATCGCCGCGAATATCATCACGAACGTCGAGACGAGGTGGTAGTAGGTCGGAGGGCTGAGGGCGTCCCTGGCCGCCTCCGGGCTCTGTGAGGCGATGATGACCGTGATGACCGCAGGACCCACCACGCCGATGAGAAGCAGGAGCGGCAGTATCTTCGCGCGCATTCCCCGGCCGATGCCGAGGGCGGTGCGGATTCCGTTGGTCCACAGCGTCTGCCGGGCGCGCCACAGTCCCTCCCGGGGGCCGTCGTAGCGCCGGTAACCGATATCGAACAGCTCGCCTCTCGATTCGGTGGTCATTTCGGTGCGCTCCGGAACATGTCGGTAAGCCTGCCGCACCCCGGCGCCAGCCTCCGTAGCCTCGCGTCCACCTCGACGATGGCGTCGCGGATAGCGTCGTAGTCGACGTCAGTCGCCTGTTCGATGAGGATGATGCCGCCGTCCGCCGTCGCCTGCACCTTGCGCTTTGCGAGCGCCGCCAGGAGGTCGTCGAGCTTGCCGTCGATCTCAATGTAAAGCGTCTGTGTCTCCTGGGTGTAAGAGGAGACCTCGCCCTGCTGAGTGACCTTCCCGCCCTCGAGCAGGATGACCCTGTCGCAGATGCGCTCCACGTCGCCGATGAGGTGCGTGGATATGACGACGCTTATGCCGAACTCCTTGCCGATCTTCTGGATGAGCTCAAGCATCTCGTCGCGGCCCGCGGGGTCCAGGCCGGCCGTTGGCTCGTCCAGGAGCACGATAACCGGGTCGTGAACGATGGATTGCGCCAGCTTGACGCGCTGTTTCATGCCCGTGGAGTACTCGCCGATGGAGCGGTAGCGCTCCTCGTGCAGGCCCACGTGGCGGAGTGTGTCGGCGGCGCGCGTGCGGGCCTGCGCGGCAGGCAGGCCGCTGACCTGCGCCATGTGGGTGAGGAACTCGGTGGCGGTGGTGGAGGTCGGCAGGCAGTCGTGCTCAGGCATGTAGCCCATACGCGCCCGGGCGGAAATCGACTCGTACGGCCGCACGCCGGACAGCTCTGCGGAGCCGGACGTGGGCCTGAGGAGGCCGAGGAACAGCTTTATCGAAGTGCTTTTACCCGCGCCGTTCGGCCCCAGCAGGCCGGTGACGCCCTCGTGCACTTCAAAGTCCACGGCATCCAGCGCGAGCGTATCGCCGTATCGCTTAGTAAGCTGCTTGGCTTCCAGTAGTGGGGGCATGACCGCCAGTGTACTACAGGAAAAACGGCGATTGGTAGGCGTTTGAAGCGCCCGATTCCTCCCTGAACTCCACTCCCGGGCCGGGCGCACCTGCTCAAAAGGGCCGGAGCACTGTATCATGTGCGCGCCGGCAATCCGCTGGTTTCCTGGAGAACTCTCTTGCCCGTTAGCATTCGAAATATCGTCGGCAGTTTGCGCCGGCCGGCGCTCGCTCGCGAGCGGCCGATAGCCGTGTCCATCGTCGCCGTCGCAGCCGTGCTTTCTGTCGCCTCATTCGCCTTCTTTCTGGCCAACCGCATGTATCTGGTCGGCAGCGATACTTTCTACTACATCGCGATTGCCGACAGCATCCACGAGACCGGGCAGACGCTGGACATCACATCCGACCCGCCGTTGCTCTTGAAGACGCCACAAAATGGGGTGGTAGCGCTCTACTTTGCCATGTCTGCCATTGGCATAAGGGGCGAGGCCGCGCTGATAGCCCTCACAGTCTTGAACTACTTGATCTTCGCCGCTTCCGCACTGGCGCTGGTGTTGCTTGCTCGCAGGATGGGCATTCGCTGGGGCGCCCCGATGGCAGTGATCGTTGCCGGATATTTCGGCGCATACCATATCTACCGCGTGCAGCTCCTGCCGATAAATGACGGGATCTTCAACCCTCTCGTTTTGATGCTCGTGCTGCTGCTGGCGTTCGAGCTGGACAACGCGAGGCGAGGGCGGGACGAATTAACTTCCAGAGGCACCATCCTGCGATGGGTGGCGATTTTGGCGCTCTCATCTGTGCTCGTTCACTTCAAAATCAATGCGCTGCTAGTCGCCGGGTCAGCCGCAATCGCAGCGGGACTGGCGCTGGACCGGAAGACCACGGCGGTGGCGTTCGTTGCCTGCCTCGCTGCCGTTGCGTCTCTGGGAACCGTCTACCTGGCGGTTGACACGAGCCGGATGGCGTCAGTGGCGGACGACGTGGCGGGAGGGTTGGGCACTTTGGGTGACAACGCGCGCGTCCTCGCCACTGAAACGGTGCCCGACCTGTTCCTCTTGTCGCTTGGACGATGGGGGAAGCTCCTCTGGCCAGTCATTTCGCTGTCCGTTGCGGCCGCGATAGTCTTGACTGCCGTTCTTGGCCGGCGGAAGAAGGAGCACCTGGCCGTTTTCCTGGCCATGGTATGCGCAACCGGCATCCTGGCCACGGGCGCCCTGAGCTTCCAGAGCTACCGTTACGTCGTCTACCTGCTCCCCGTCCTTCTGGTGCTGCTTGTGCGCTCCGGTCCCCTCAGGTACGTGGCCTACGGCATTGTGGCCCTGATGATGCTATCTACCGCCGTCTCACTCTATCGCGGTTACGAGCGGTCGCCGCAGAGCGAGTACTGGCTTTACCTGGTCGATAACCCAGTCGCACTGCCGTCACATGCGCCCGTGCTCTCGGACGAGAGCCGCCACGTCTACTTCTTCCTGGGAGCGCCGACACACACGGCGCCGCTGACATGGGAGACCATTGTGGAAAGGGGAGGGGTGGTCATCGTCGGCAACGCTGAATTCCGGTCGCAACGGCTCGCGGAGATAACCGCTCTGGTAGATCGAGCCGGCGGTGGGGCGCTGACAGTCGATAACCTCACGCCGGGGTACAGTGACGGCGAAGGCAACGGTACCGTCCTTGTCAGGCGGGCTGTCCCGTAGTTCCCTACACCCGCGCCGTGGCGGCGCCCACGGCCACCTTCTCGCCGCGCTGGTTGTCGCACCAGACTTCGAGCTCGCACTTGCCGTCGGCCTTCGAGAGCACCGTGGCCTTTGTAGTGACCTTGTCGTAGGCGTCGACGATGGCGATGAACTTCAGCGTGAAAGCGCCGTTCGAGAGCCACTCCTCGCCGAAAGTGTCCACCATGAGCTCTGCCAGGTAACCCTCCAGCATTGCGCCGCTTGCGCCGCGCGTGGGGAAGCCCGCGGTCTTCGCGAACTCCAGGTCGGTGTGCACGTTCTTCGCCGGCCAGCCCTCACGGTGCGGCCACCCGCCTGAGAACTGCCAGGTGCGGTAAGAGGTAACGAACTTCGTCTTGCCGTTGATGGTCTGGCCGACGGCGAGGTCGGTTACTGTTGTGTTGGTCATGTGGGTGCTCCGATGCTTTGTTCCCTTCCCTCTCAGGGAAGGGCTAGGGTTAGGTGCTCTTCGGCTGGCCGAAGAATGTGTTGGTGGACTTGCGTCGCAGGATCAGGTCGCCCTGCTCGTCGCGGATGGGGCAGTCCAGCACCTGGTACCACTTGCCGCGCTTCTCATAGACCTCCACGACCGTCCAAGAGACCTTGATCTTCGTTCCAACACGTACGGGCTTGCCGTACGTGACTTCCTCGTGCGTGTGGATGGCGGCCATGCCTGCTGGCAGGCTGAACGACGGGCTCCGGGTGAGGTTGCTGAAGTTGATCAGCAGGCCCGTGTGCACAATCGGCGGCTTCCCGTCCGGGCCAAACTCCATGTAGCGCGGATGGAAGTCTTCCAGCGACTGGCAGAAGTTCTCGTTGAACTCCCGCGTCACCGTAAACTCAAAGTCGGCGTAGGTATCGCCCACCGCAAACTGATCAGATCTCTTCTTCGCGCCCGTTGTCACGTTAGCACCTGTCCCTTAGTCTTTCACTCACTGTCGTGGACCCCGTATGGAGCCGATGCTTCATCGGCTGAATCGGGGCTCACTGCTCACTGCTTTTTTCTCTCGTCCACGAACCGCTTGAACTTGTAGCCCCGCGCAATCTCCGAGAAGGCGTCCTCCGGGAGGAACTCTACCTTCGGGGTGATCTCCACCGCGCTGCTTACGAGCGACTTCGCCGCGCGCTCCAGACGCTCGCGCTCGCGCTCGTTGCATGCGAGTCGCACCATGAGCGCGTCCGTGGAGTATGGGTCATCGGCGACTTCCTTTGTGATGACAACCTGGTACTCCGTCACGCCGTCCGTCAGGATCTGTGCGAGCTTGTCGTGTATGGACGCCGGATTGATAAGCGTTCCCTTGACCTTGAACAGGCCGTCGGCGCGGTAGGGAGTCATCGTGAAGCGCGGACCCGTGAGGCCGCATCTCGCGCAAGTCTCGTGCGTCATCACTACCATGTCGCCCACGACGTACCTGAGCAGCACTGTCCCCCTCCTGTTGAGGTGGCTGATGCTGAGCATTCCCTTTTCGCCGTCCGGGACGGGCTGCTCCGTTTTGGGGTCGATAACGTCCAGGAAGTACTGCTCGGGCGCGCCGAAGTGCATGTCGACGGCATCGCAGCACTGCACGGCGGGGGCCTGGCCCTCGGTGAAGCCGTAGCCGTTGTTCACCTTCGGGTCCGCGCTGCCGAGAGACTTCAGACGGGCTATGATATCGGCGCGCATGCCGTCCGGGCAGGGCTCACCCATGACCATCGCCAGCCGCACGGAGGAAAAGTCCTTGCCGAGCTCCTGGGCGCGCATGACCAGCCTGCGGACGTACGTGGCGATGCCCCAGATCACGGTGGCGCGGTCGCGCTCGATCATCATGATGGAATGGTCCATGCGGTTGTGGATGGGGAAGTCCGGGTACTCGCGGCCGGTCATGCCGCTGACGAGCCTTGCGCCGACGGACTGGCTGCCCCACATGGCGCTCAGGAAGCCCTGGTGGGGGATCGAGCTGAGCGGGAAGAGGTTCATCACAACGTCGCCCGGGCCGATGCCGGCGATTTGAGTCACGCGCTTCATGTGGAGGATGCGCGCGAAGCGGTCGTGCATCGTGTCGTAGAAGGGCGTCGGCTTGCCGGTGGAGCCGGTAGTGTAGATGATGTCGGCGATGGTCGTCTCTTCGAGAGAGAGGCCGGGGATGCCATCGAGCCGCATTCGGAAGCGGTCGGGGTCGGCCATCCAGTCCGTTTTCCGTGTCAGCGGCAGCTTGCGCAGGTCTTCCGCGGTGCGGAAGTCGGAAGGGGAGAGGCCGTGCTGCCGGAATATCTGCTGATAGTGGGGGTGGCCCTGCGCCACCAGGTCCATCATGCGCCCCAGCGACCTGTTTTGCTGTGCCCTCAGCTTCGCGACGTTTTCATCGCGCGAGGGCCTCACACCCGCCGCACCGCCGGACTTGTTGACCGACATGGATATCCTGCTCAACGAGAATGGGAATAATGATATGCGTTTGCGCGGGGAGGCGCAAACGGCAGTGAGCAGTGAGCAGTGGGCTAGCAGCCGGGAACCGGCAGCAGCTTTGGCTGATGGATCGGACTCACTGCTCACTGCGCACTGCCCACTGCTGCCCTATCGCCCCTGCCACGTCGGCGGGCGCTTCTCCTGGAAGGCCTTGAGGCCCTCTTTGGCGTCCTCGGTCTTGGCGACGCGCTCGAATACCATGGTGGCGATGTTGAGGCGGTCATGGAGGGACATGTGGAGGGCGCGCATCGACGCCTCCTTCATGCCGCGGACGGCGAGGGGAGCGTTCTGGAGGATCTTCAGAGCGATCTCCTCGGCTTTGGGCATGAGCTGATCGGCCGGGACGACGTAGTTGATGAGGTCCAGCGACTTGGCCTCGGCGGCGGAGATGAACTCGCCGGTGAAGAGGACCTCCAGCGCCCGGTTCAGGGGGACTTTGTGGCTGAGAATGACGGGGCCGCTGATGGAGGATAGTCCGCGCTTCGTTTGAGGCCACCCGAACTGCGCCTGCTCCGACGCGACGATGATGTCCGCGCCCATTGCGATGCCGGCGCCCTGGGCAAGGCAGAGGCCGTTGACGGCGGCGATGATCGGCTTCCAGATGTGCTGCTGGTAGAAGTACAGCTCGTCCGTTGAGCCGGAGCTGCGCTCGGTCGCGCTCTTCTTGCTCATCTCCACCAGGTCGTGGCCGACCGAGAACGCGCGTCCGGTGCCGGTGACGATCGCCAGCCATGCGTCCGGGTTGTTTTTGACATCGGTGTACGCCTTCCAGAGGCCGTCCAGCATCTCGTGCGTGAGTGCGTTCAGCTTCTCCGGCCTGTTGAGAGTGATGTACGCGATGCGGTCCTTTACGACGTACTCGATGAGCGGCACGTTAAAGCTCCTATAGGGGTGCTGGGTGCTGGGTTCTGGGTGTTGGGGTAAAGGCCGAGGGCAGTTGCTGAGAGTCGGGCATTAGTTCTTACCCAGCACCCAGCACCTAGCACCCATCACCCTTCCTGCTGTTGTAGATTGTATGCCCAATGGCTATAATCCCGCCACTTGAGGAGACCGAAAAGGGAGAGAGGGCCGCCATGAAAGTTGTGATGGATACCCAGAGCTATCAGGTGCAGGCGCACCTTGAGCGCGAAGAGGTGAAGGGGAAGAGGCTCAAGACTTTCCTTGAGCTGGTGGGCGGTCTTGCGCCGAAGGTGGAGATCGCGTACCCGGCGAAGCCGCTCACGAAGGAGGCTTTCTCCGGCGCGACGCTGCTTGTATCCACGACGCGGACTGCGCCGACGAGCGCCGCGGAGGCGGACGCGGTGTATGACTTCGTCGCCGCCGGCGGGCGGCTGCTGATGATGTCCAACCACCAGCCGAACGAGGTCAGCGACAACGCCGCAGTGTCTCGGCTGGGCTTCGTGTTCGAGCCGACGAGCTTCAAGACGCCGGACAAGATGACACTGACATACATTGCCAACAACCTGCTTTCGGACCACGAAATCATCACCGGGTGGGACCGGAAAGAGCCTGCGGTGAAGGTGATCGTCGCCAACTCCACCGGCAGCGTGTGGCACAAGACGGGCCGTCCCCTGGCATACCTCTCTCCGACGGTGCTGGACCGCTACAAGGGGCAGTCCGTGGACGGCCGCGTCTACGCGGTGGCGTTCAACGGCGCGAGGGGAGACCTGGGCGCGTGCAAGGGTAAGGTGATAGCTCACGCGGACTCAGACATCCTCGGCGAGCCGGGCACCACCTGGCCCGGCAGGGGCATCCTTGGCGAGGGCGACAACCTCCTGTTCACAAAGCGCATGCTGCAGTGGCTGGTGCGGTGAGGGGGAGGGTGGGGGGTCCAAGTTAACGCTGGCCTCCTACCTTGCTCGTGTGTTTGAGTTATTCAGGCTGCTCCGATTCCCCACGATATCGTGTAATTGCCGCTTGATGGCAAGTTGTGTTATCTCGAAGGCTGTTCAAAGAGCGACTGAGTCGATGCCTGTCCATTGTGGCATTGCCTGGTTAGCCCTTCATTCCGCGGACTGGCAGCCTGCTGCAGGCACAACGGATTCCCATCGACTTGTACGACTTGTCAGTGCTAAACGCGATTCGACAGTATGAAGTGCGTTAGACCTCACCCGCTAGAATAACAGTTCTTAAACGACTATACTTGGGTATACTATTGTCTAGCGCCATAGTGACAAGGCCTTCACATGCAACCAAAGAAGATTACCCAATCTACTCTTGTTGGCGAGCTAGGAGTGAACCTCATCGCACGCATCACCATGGAAATGGGCTTTGCCTGGCACTCCCGGGGAACAGTGGATGCGGGCATTGACGGGGAGATCGAACTCCGAGACAACAAGACAGGGGAGGCTTTCAACTCGGTAATCGGAGTTCAAAGCAAGGCCACGGATCGACCACTGGCTAATGAAACCGATTTTGGTTTTGACTTCTATTGCGACCCGCGCGACATCGACTACTGGACGAAAGGCAATCTCCCGGTCTTGCTCATCGTGTCACGGCCGTTCAAGGGGGAGGCATATTGGGTATCGGTAAAAGACTACTTCGCGAATCCACTCCGCAGAAGTGATCGGAAAATACACTTTGACAAGAAGCGAGACCGATTCGATGTCAAATGCCGAGAGTCGGTTTTTGAACTCGCAATGCCGAAGAGTGCCGGCGTCTATCTGTCGCCCCCAAATAAGACTGAACGCCTGATTTCTAATCTCCTGCCGGTAACTCAGTTGGCTGACACGATCTATGTCGGCCATACGGATTTTGTGAGGCCTGCCGAGGTTTGGCAACGCGGTCGTGCGACAGGGCAGATAGGTTCTGAGTGGGTCTTTCGCAATAAGGCTATTACCAGTTTTCACGACTTACCTAGCCTGGCATGGACGGGGATTTGCGAACAGGGTTCCGTAGATGAATTTGGGACGGATGAATGGGCATTCACTGACGACGCCGACCGTCTGAGGGACTTCGTAGAACTTCTATCCCGAACCCTCAGAGCGAAGCTGGCTGTGGATCTAGACTACAGTGCGCCTTTGGACATGTTCTACTTCCGGGCTTCGTCTGATCTGTCTGAACGGCAAGTGGCTTACCAGTCGTTACTCTCCGCGACCGACAGAACAGTTTTCAAAGCTTATGCCGCTGAAGACGGGACGGTGAAGTACTACAGACATTCCGCTTTCGAACACAGGTTTCGCCGGTTCGACAACAGATGGTTCCTTCAGGTCTCTCCCACTTACTATTTTACTAGCGACGGCTATCACCTACGGCCCAATCACGGAGTATTTCTGAAACGGATTAAGGAATTTGAAGGTCACGAAGCGGTGCGAGGCCAACTAATCATGTGGGCGGCATTACTCAGTAGACGTGCAGACATGTTTGCTGATCCGTACCCTTTTATGGGCTTTGGGACTCCTTTAGAATTCCAAGTTGAACAGGGCATCGACGATGCAAAATGGAAAATGAGGCGTGAACTGGCCGACGCCGTTGCCGAAGAAATCGACGACGACAGCGAATTGCTGCAAATGCAATTTCGGTTTGAGGAATCATGAACATCCAAATTATGGATGAGCCGGAACTCGAGTTTGCCGGCGGTGGCCGCCACATAGATATGCGCTTCGGGTTGAACCATTTCGGCCCGCTCGACATCGAAGTCCCCCGGATGCGTTCCATCCCTATTGGCATAGTGGGCACTAACGAAAGCATTGAAGGTTTGAGACTGTGGCTGGACCGGTGTCGGGGCGAGATCGCTGCCAAACAAAGCCCATATGCCAATTTCTATGTTCCGTTTCCAGGATTCAGACCAGACGCTGGCCTCAGGTCCACGCTCCTGATCGAAAGCCGTACGCAAGTTGTTGTTTCCGCCAAAGAGGTTTCCCGACTGACTGCCGCGCCTTCGAATGACGCCGTTTCTGATCTCGTCGAACTTTTCTTGGATGGCGTCCGCCACGTAGTTGGTAAGGCCAGGCTTGGCGTGGTGCTATGCGCCCCACCAGTGGCAGTTCTCGAGGCGGTACAACGAACACCGACGTTAGCGCAATCGTTCACGTATGACTTCCATGACCTGTTGAAAGCAAGGGCAATGCAGATAGGCGTGCCCATTCAGCTTATTTGGCCTTATACCTACGACTCATCAAAGAAGCGAAAACAAAAGCGGCGGCCAGATCGGGTGAGGGGACAGCAGGATGAGGCCACCCGCGCCTGGAATCTACATAGCGCCCTTTACTACAAGGCAGGCGGCATTCTGTGGCGAATGACTAGGGATGCATCGCAACTTATGTCGTGTTGCGTGGGGGTTAGTTTCTATAAGAGTCTTGACGGTGAGAAAATCTTCACAAGTATGGCCCAAGTCTTCAACGAGAGGGGAGACGGGTTAATAGTACGAGGAAATCAGGCAACGATCTCAAAGGATGATCGCCAGCCACACCTTGACTCACAAGGAGCCAAGGACCTGCTTAAAACCGCCCTCGCAACTTACAAACTGGAACATCGTACGATGCCCGCCCGCATTGTTATACATAAGACATCGTCTTATAGTTCGGACGAATTCTCTGGATTCAGGGCGGCTGCCAACGACCATGGCATCGATTCAGTGGATTTCTTAAGTCTTGGCGACTCGTATATGCGTTTGTTTCGGGAAGGTAGCCACCCTCCTCTGCGAGGGACCTTCTTAAACTTGGACGAGAAAACACACATCTTGTACACGAAGGGCAGTGTAGACTTCTTCGGGATGTCTCCGGGCCTCTATGTTCCCCTCCCACTTCTCGTTAGATGTGAATCTATGGAGCAAACACCGCTCTTCCTCGCCCAAGAGGTTCTCGGTCTGACGAAGATGAATTGGAACAACACGCAATTTGACGGCCGCGACCCTATTACAGTCCGAGGTGCTCGTCAGGTGGGCGCAATTCTAAAGTACGTTGCAGTTGGCGAGAAGATCGAGCCTGGATACGGGCACTATATGTGAGTCGGTGGCGAAAGTCTCTTTCGGGCAAAACGACATTACTCTGCCCCTGACTCCCGTTACATGCCCTGCGCGTATTAGAGGCCATCGAATGTTCCTTGAGGCCGCAGGATGGCGGTCACCTCACTTCCCTCTCTCCACCCGCCCCCACTCGTCCAGAGCTTCGAGCAGGCGGTCGATGTCTTCGCGGGTGTTGAAGAGGTGGGGGTCTATGCGGAGGGAGCGGTTGTAGGTGTGGCCGCCGAAGATGTCTATCTTGCGCTCGCGCATGAACGCCTCTATCTCCGGGCCGTGGTCTGTGACGGCCGCGATTACGCCGCCCCGGCGCTTGGGGTCGGACGGCGTCAGCAGGTCGAAGCCGCGCGACTTGAGCCCTTCGATGCAGTAGCCGGTTAGGTCCAGGACGCGCGCCTCGACGGCGTCGATGCCTGCCGACGCGAGGATCTCCAGCCCGGCGCGGGAGGCGGCGAGGCCGAGCAGGTTGGGGATGCCGATGGTGAAGCGCTCTGCCCCCGGCTTCGGGATGAAGGGCTCGCGGCCCGCATTCATGGGGTCGCTCGCGGAGCTTGGCGCGCCCGCGTGCGGGGGGATGTGCGACATGTGGCGGCGCGCGGCGTAGAAAAACCCAACGCCCGTCGCGCCCAGGAGCCACTTGCACGCCCCCGTGGAGAGGAAGTCGATGCCGTCCCTCCGCACGTCGATACTTACCGCGCCGGCGGACTGCGCCGCGTCCACGATGAGCACGGCGCCCTTTGCATGGGCCAGCCGAGACGCCTGCGCGAGGTCGTGCCGGAACCCCTCTCCCTGCGTCACGTGCGAGATGCTCACGGCGACGGTGCCGCCGTCGATCGCCTTTTCGAGGTCGTTGTAGTCGATGACGCCGTTGCGCGCCTTCACGAAGCGCCGTTCAATATGGTCGCGGCCGGGGAGCATCCAGGGGAAGATGCTGGAGGGGTAGCTCCATTCGTCGAAGACGACGTTGCCCTTCTTCGGGATGTCTACCATCGCGACGGCGTAGTTGGAGCCCGTGCCGGTGCTGTCCGTCACGGCCACCTCGTCCACGTCCGCGCCGATCAGGCCGGCCAACAGCTCGCGCGCCCTGGTGTGGTCGTCGTACAGTCTGCCGTAGAGCACGGCCATGTCGTGCGTCCAGAGGCTGGCGACGGCCTCCATGGCCTGTAGCGCAGGCGTGGACGCGGGCGCATGACCGCCGCTGAAGAGGTACGTGCGCTCCTTCAGGATGGGGAAGAGGGGGCGGACGTTTGCCAGGTCCATAGAGCGCTCCGTTGGGTGAGATGGCAAATGGGAACGGGTGAATGATATCGCATTTCGGTGAAGGAGTACGGGCGAGGGGAATCGAGGGAAAAGCGCCAGGGGGTAAAGGCCGAATGAGGTAGTGGGCGAAAGGCCGTGGGCGATTTGGGCGGTGGGCGCCCGGAATGTGGGCGAGGGCCCTGGGCGAATGAGGCGATGTGCGAATGAATTCGCCGCTGCGGGCGTGTGTATTGCTTCGCAATTCACATCGCCGGATGTCCGCCTATGCGGACAACAAAGCATGCCTGGAGCACTGTGCGCAAGGCCGGATCGGATCGTCCGCGCAGGCGGACGTTCGGCGTCGTTCATCGCATCGCGATGGACGCGCCACGCAGCGGCGAATTCATTCGCCCACGGCTCCATTCGCACAGGGCCAATTCGCCCGTGACGCCTCGCCCGTTCTCATTCTCTGGTGCTCCGGTGCTCAATTCGCTGGCCCGCGAATTCGTTCGCCCAATCTCGTTCGCCGGGCCGCGAGTGTACCAGGGGGCAGGCTGTTTGCTCCGCCTATCCGCCTTCGGATGGCTTCGAATCGCCGGAGCGGGTACGGCGGGACTTGGATTTGCTGAGGCCGACCTTGCGGGCGAACTTTTTCCACATTGGGCGGTTGTGCTCGCCGCGCCTGCGGTGGTGGCGGGTGTGGCTGCCGCCGGCGGCGGAGGCGAGCTGCTGCTCCGTCATCTGGAGATGGTTGGCGAGGTTGTTCATCTGCAGGCGCATCTGTCGCAGCTCTTCGGACTCGCCGGGGGCGGCTTGTGCCGGCGCGGAGGGCCTCGGCTGGTTCATGGCGGCCATGGTCGCCTGGAGGGACTCTATCTTCGCGTTTAGCGCGGCCACCTCCGGGGACTCGCCGGACGGCCCGCGGGATGGCGTGGCGGATGGACCCGCGCCTGCGCCAGTCTGCCTGCGGAGCTGCTCCACCCGGGACTCAAGCTGGCCGATGCGGATCATCGCCTCGCCGTACTGCTTCAGGAGGGCGTTGTAGGCCGCCGCACTTGGCGCGGCCTCGTCGCCGCCGCTTTGCCTTGCCCTGTTGACTTGCGTCATTACTGCACCTCGCCCACTTGTGCCGGGGCCAGGCATACTTTGACTGCGCGTTTGAGCCCCGCGAGGTCGTTCTCAACGGAGACCACTGCGCCCGGAAACGCGCTGCGTCCCATCCCAGCCACGGCGTCCGCCTGGTCGGGGTCGATCTCGCAGATGAGCATACCGCCGGGCTTCAGTCGCGTCGACGCCTGTTCGAATAGCCGCCTCACGATGTCCAGCCCGTCCGGCCCGCCGTCCAGCGCCTCGCGCGGCTCCCGCCGCACCTCCGGCGCAAGCCCGTCGATGGCGCCCGTCCGGAGGTATGGCGGATTGGAGACGATCACGTCCACCGGCCCACTGACCGGCGTGAGAAGGTCGCCGTGGTACAGGCACACCCTGTCCGCAACGCCGTGCAGCCGCCTGTTCACCTCGGCGACGGCGAGCGCTCGCTCGCTGATGTCCGTTGCGTATAATACACAGCCCGGCACGTTCCGTGCAATTGCGACGGCGATGGCGCCGCTGCCTGTGCACGCATCCACGATGGTGGCCGTGGGGGCATCCCTGGCGTGTTTGATGGCGTGCCCGACCAGTAGCTCCGTCTCCGGGCGTGGGACGAGGACGGCCGGCGTTACGTATATATCAAGGCCGTAGAACTCGCGGTGACCGGTGATATAGGAGAGGGGCTCCATGGAGGCCCTGCGGTCGATGTAGCCCTCAAGCGCGGCGGAGGCCGAGTCGGGCATGGGCTCGGTTAGCAGGGTGAGGAAGATGGTCCGGTCGACTCCCAGGGCGTGGCGCAGGAGCACCTCGGCCTCCAGGCCGGCGTCCGGCACGCCGGCCGCCTCCAGCCGCCGGGCGGAGCGCACCCACGCCTCTCGGACGGTCATGCGAGGCCGGCGGCCTTGAGGCTCTCCGCCTGCTCCTGCTCAATCATCGCCTCTATGAGGTCGTCGATGTCGCCGTCCATCACGTACGGAATGCTGTGGCGCGTGTAGCCTGCGCGGTGGTCCGTCACGCGGTCCTGGGGGAAGTTGTAGGTGCGGGCCTTCTCAGCGCGCTCGCCGGTGCCCACCTGTGCGCGCCGGTTCTGCGTTATCTCCGCCTGCTGCTTCTCCGTCTCCATCGCAAGCACACGGGAGCGCAGAACGGCCATCGCCTTCTCTTTGTTCTTGAGCTGCGAGCGCTCGTCCTGGCAGATGGCGACAATGCCCGAGGGGATGTGGACGATGCGGACGGCTGTGGCGACCTTCTGGACGTTTTGGCCGCCGTGGCCGCCTGCGTGGAAGATGTCGATGCGAAGGTCGTCCGGGTCGATGTGAACGTCCACCTCTTCTGCCTCGGGCAGCACGGCGACGGTTGCGGTGGAGGTGTGGATGCGGCCGCTGGACTCTGTTACGGGGACGCGCTGGACTCGGTGGACGCCGCTCTCGTGCTTGAGGCGGCTATACGCGCCCTGGCCCTTCACCATAAAGATTACTTCCTTGATGCTGCCGATGCCGGACTCGCTCATGTCAATCAGCTCGGTCTTCCAGCCGATTCGCTGGGCGTAGCGCTGGTACATGCGGTAGAGCTCCGCGGCGAACAGGCCCGCCTCGTCGCCGCCGGTGCCCGCGCGTATCTCCACGATGACGTTCTTCTCGTCGTTGGGGTCCTTGGGCAGCAGGGCCGTGCGGATCTCCTTCTCAAGCTGCTCCTTGCGTTCCTGGAGGCGCGCGGCCTCATCCTTCGCCATCGAGGCCATCTCGCGGTCGGAGTCGTCGCGGGACAGGGCAACGGCCTCCTTCAGGTCCCTGTCGACCTGTGCGTACTCCCGGTAGAGCGCTGCGGGCGTCTTGAGGGCGCCGTGCTCCTTGACGAGCTCCTGGATGCGCGAGAAGTTGACGGCCACCGACGGATCGGCCATCTGCCGCTCGATCTCCTCGTACCGCTGTTCCATTGCCGCGAGTTTCTGCATCATGTGGGGCGGGTCCAGAAATGGGATTTCGCAAAAGGAAACATGGAAGCCAGGCGCCTCCATGTTTCAGAAGATAGTATAGCAGGCCTCAGTGGGCCCCGATGAAAACGGGGTTCAGAGCAACAGTCGGCCAGGCAGGGAGCCGATGGGGCTGCATTGAGAGGTCTCCCAGGGCTCAGCGCCCGGCGGCGGGCTCCTCCGATGCGGTGGAGGAGATGGCGGCGAGGAGGGTCTCCCGGCTGAAGGGCTTGCTGATGGCAGGGTTCCGGGAGGCAGTTATGAAGTCCTTCGTATCCGGGCTAAGCGTATCGCCGGTCATGAACACCACCCTGCGTGAGAGAGCCTGGTCGTATTCGCGGATGTGGCGGTATACCTGCTGGCCTGTCATGCCGGGCATCTTCATATCAAGGAGAATGCCGTCGTAGCGGCGGCCGTGCACCTTCATAAGCCCCTGCTCCCCGGAGTCGGCAACATCCACTTCGAACCGCTCCAGCGTGAGCATTCTGTTCACGAGCTCCCGTATGGTCCCTTCGTCGTCGATAACCAGAATGCGCTTGTGGCCCCGCATCTCCACGACGGCGGAGACTTCTGCGGCCGCCGGCTGGCCCGACTGGTCTATGATGGGCAGGTCTATGTTGAAGGTTGCGCCCTGGCCCGGCACGCTCTCTACAGTAAGGTCCCCATTGTGCTGGCGCACTATGCCGTAGCATATGCTCAGGCCCAGGCCGGTGCCCTTACCCACCTCCTTGGTGGTGAAGAACGGGTCAAATATACGGCCGAGCAACTGCTGGGGAATGCCGGGGCCGTCGTCCTTTATGCTTATTCTTATGCGTCCGGCGTGAGTGCTTGTAGAAACGAGGATGTTTCCGGTCCCTCTGGACGACAGAATGGCCTGCTCCGCATTGGAGACGATATTCAGGACCACCTGCACAAGCTGGTGTTGATCGGCCATAGTGGGCGGCAGGCCGTCCGGCATGTCAGTCGTTACCTTCACCTTGCCGCTCTTGAGGTCGTAGGCCTTCAGCTCTAGCACCTGGTGGACCACGCCGCGAACGTCTATGTACTTCTTCTCAGGCTCATGGCGGCGCGCGAAGGAAAGCAGGTTCTGTACTATGCGCGCGGCGCGCTGGGCGCTTGTGTAGATTTTGCGTACGTCCTCCTTCGTCTGCGCGGGCAGGTCCTCGTGCATGAGAAGCTCCGAGAAGCCCATGACGCCGGTAAGGGGGTTGTTAAGCTCGTGGGCGACGCCGGCGGCGAGCTCGCCGATGGAGACGAGCCGGCTGGTCTCCTGGAGGCGCTTTTCGGTATCCTTGCGCTCGGTAATGTCCTGCTTGATCGCAATGAAGTGGGTGATCTCCCCTGCAGGGCTCTTCACCGGCGTGATCGTCTGGAATTCCGTGTAAAGAGTCCCATCCTTGCGCCTGTTGATTACCTCGCCCTCCCAGTTCTGGCCGGACTTGATCGCCTTCCACAGGCGGGCGTAGTAATCGTCGTCTTGTTTGCCGGACTTTAGCAGTCGCAGCGTGTTACCGATCACCTCATCACGCGAGTAGCCGGTCATCTTGCTGAACGCTCCGTTAGTCCAGACCACGATGCCTTCCGTGTCAGTAATGACGATGCCGTTCGCGGCGGCTGCGAGAGCGCTGGACTGCAGGTGAAGCTGGGCCTCGCTCCTGTCCAGTGCGGCCTCTGCCTTTTTTCGCTCTGTAATGTCTTCGAGCAGCGCCACGCAGCGGAACTCGGGGTCTGAGTGAGGCATGGCGGAAACGTTCATGTGCACCCACACAAGTCCGCCGTCCTTGCGAATGTATCGCTTCTCCATCCCGTAGTGGGGCAGATTGCCCGCGACGAGCCGCTCGAACAGCCCCAGGTTTCTGGGCACGTCGTCAGGGTGCGTAATCTCCCGGAAGCGTAACGAGCGGAGTTCTTCTTCCGTGTAGCCGAGCATTCGTGTGAATGAGTCGTTGGCCTGGGTGAAGACACCCTGGGCATCGACGATGCAGATGCCGAGGGGAGAGGACTCATAGATTGTGCGGAAGCGTCGCTCGCTTGTGCGCAGGGCAACCTGAGCGCGCATCTGGTCTGTAACGTCGCGGAGCATGGAGAGGGTGGCCACCTGGCCGCGGTATGTAATGCCGACCGCTGTAGCCTGGACGGTGCGGATGTCTTTGTCCGCCCGCTGTATGCGGAAGTCGAACATGCCGGGAGGCATGTCGCCGCGCCTGCGGGCCATTGTGCGGTCCTTCACGTCTTCGCGGTCCTCGGGGACAACAAAGGAATATAGGGGCGCCGCAAGAGCCTGGACCCTGTCGGTGAATCCCATAAGCCTCAGGAATGCAGCGTTGACGAATATCCTTTCCGTGTCTGTTGTTATGACGATGGCGTCGTGTGCGTTCTCGACGACAGCGCGGTAGAGCGCTTCGCTCTCCTCAATAGCCTTCTGTTGCGAGAGCAGGCGTTTCTGGTTGCGCCCGATGGTCCTGTCCGCCCGGAGCACGATCAGGAACAGGAGGGTGAACAGGACGGCCCCCATGCTGAAAGAGCCGACGATGGCGAAGACACGGCTGGTCTGGCGGGCGTCCGCGAGCGCTGCAGTGACATCCTGATCGATCTCCAGCCCTCCCAGTGTCGCGCCTTCCACCGGTGCGTTGAGCGGCACATCCCGGATGGGGTGGTAGGTGCGAACAACGTCCATTCGCTGTCCGCCCACGTCGCCGCTCATCAGGGTCCCTGTGAGGAGGCGGGAGAGAATAACGTGCTGGTCTATCGCGTCCTGGAGCTCAAATCGGCTGTCTTCGCTCGCAACTGCAACGGACCTGGGGCTGTTCCAGATCACGTCGCCCCGTGGATCGCGGAGGCGCATGGACACGACGCCGAGGCCGAAGACGGAGTCGTAGAATTCGGCCATGGCGGAGTCTGTGGCAACCTGCTCAAGGGTGGGGGGAGGGGTTGGCCTGCTGCGCCGGGCGGTAGACGTCGCGGTAGAAGAGCTGTACGAGGTGCCCGGCTTCGATGGCGCCGCGCTCCGAAGCCCTTTCCGCAAAGTCTGCTTCCGCGCGCCGGACGAACAGGAATGCGACAAGGACGGTCATGACGGCAATTACCAGCAGGCTCGTGATTAGGTAATAGCGGAGCAACGGAAAGCGCGGCTGGCTACGGGCGGTGCGATCCGCCTGCGCAGTGTCCGATCGCTCGAAACCGGTGGATGCCATCGGCCTCCTTCGGGGCGCTGCGCCGGATGCCGGCGCTATTGCACGGGGATGTTGCCGCAGGCGTTGTAGATGGACATCTCCGCGTAGGACTTGTGAAGATTAATGGCGTGATTGCCGTCAGTAAACACGTTGAGCGGCTCAGGCACCAGCGTGGTGGACTGTCCCTTGACCACGTCCGACAGCGAGAACCTCACCCTGCCGAGGTTTGGCCCGCAAGTTCCGAAGTGAATGTGCACCGGCTGCGGCTCGTTCTCCGGAGTGCCTCCGTTTCGGCGCCTGCGCCGGCTGCCGGGACTGTCTTTGCTCAGTGATATTGTCAGTAGGTAACTGCTCAGTGAATATGTCAGTCCATGAGAGGACTACATTTGACCGAGCGAGAAGCGAAGAGAGCACAGATACTGAACCTTGTTCTGGAGGGGCGT
>VGZY01000020.1 GCA_016872355.1 SAR202 cluster bacterium
CCAATCGACCAGATACTTGCGCGCTACTCGCAGCCTATTCCGAAAGCGAAGGTAATTGTCGCGGATGTTCTGCAGCTTCCCCAGAACGTTCCGGCGCTACCCAGCAGGAAGGTTGTATCGCACTACATGACTCTGTCGCCTGAAGGGTTCACTGAAACCCAGATGGTGGCAGCCCATGTGACCATGTTTGTGGAGAAGGCCTGGCTGCAAGCCAACGATCTGCATGAGTGGTCCGTGGAGTTCAGCCGGTTCGATACGGCAAAGGGGACTTGGGAACCCGCTCCGGCCAAGAGGCAGCGCGAGGATGAGACCCGCGTGTTTTACACGGTAGCGATCCCGGGATTCTCGCTGTGGGCCATCACCGGCAGCAGCGAAGTCCAGGAGAACCGCTTTGACGTTGATAACCTTAAGCTTTCTACCTACACCCTTCAGCAGGGCCAGACGTCGGTTGCAAGGTTCCAGGTTACAAACCTGACCAACCAGGCGGCGGACTACTTTGGCACGTTGTGGCTGAACTCGCAGGTCGATCAGACCCAGCGCGTAACCGTCCCTGCTAATGGCACGGTCACTGTTACGTTCAACATCGCGCCGAGCATCGGCACCTACGAAGTTCGCGTGGACAGGCTGCTTGCGGACGCCAACCTGGTGGTTTCGGCTCAGCAGGCAACAGCTACGCCGGTGCCGCCCACTGCGACCGCTGTGCCTCCGACAGCGACGCCCACGAGGACGCCGGCGCCGCCGACGGCTACAGCGACCCTCGTGCCGCCGACGCCGACGGCAACACCCGCGCCGGGCGTTACGCCGGTGGCCCCGACAGCCACGGCGGTCCCGCCGACTGCGGTGCCTCCGACTGCGACGGCCGTGCCTCCCACAGCAACGGCTGTTGTGGTAGCACCGACGGCTACCACGCCGCCGGCGGTAGTGCCTACGCCGACAATTACGCCTCCGGTTGAGGAGGGCGGCGGCATAAGCCCGATTGTAATCGTGCTGGGCCTCGCAGTCCTTATCGGCCTGGGCGCGGCAGCCTGGTACTTCCTGATCAGGCCCAAGCCGGGCGCGCCGGTATAGTGCAGGTCTTGAGAAACGAGTAGTGTCAGGGGCCCCGTAACGCACGGGGCCCCTGATGTTTTTCCGACGGTGACCGATCAGCGTCACTTCTCGCCTGTGGGCAGGGAAGCCATGGCCCGTTGCGGTTGCCGGTGCATGGTCTTATAGTTATCTGGACTTGTGCCGCAACAACTTGCAAGGGATAGCCTTTTGGACCATGTCTTCCGGTCAGCTATTGAGAAGATCCACGAGTCGCCCGTGAAAATGGTCGTCGCTGTCACCGGCGGCGGTGTCCAGGCCATCTCGTGGCTGCTGACCGTCCCCGGCGCGTCCCGCACCGTTCTCGAATGCAGGGTCCCATACTCGGGAGAGGCGTTGAGGGAATTCCTGGGATTTGATCCGGCGCAGGCAGCATCGCAGGCTACTGCCGTTGCGATGGCACGGGCGTCCCTTGCTCGGGCGAGGTTGCTCGCAGGCCCGCAGGCCGCGGTTCTTGGCGTTGGGTGCACGGCGGCGCTGGCCACAGACCGGCCCAAAAGGGGCGAGCACCGCTGCCATGTCGCAGTGGCCGACGGGGCCACGATGACGGCGTGGGACCTGGTGTTCGAGAAGGGTCGTCGCAGTCGCGAGGAAGAGGACGACCTTGTGAGCCGGCTGGTCCTGTCGGGCATTTCTTCTTCGGTGATCGCAGGGAACGGCGTGGAGATCGTCCTCGCGCCGCCCGAGAGTGTGACCGAATCTCGTGTGGCCGAAGGCGACCGGCTGGGAGCTCTGCTCGCAGGCTGGACGGATATGGTGGTTGTGAATGCCGACGGAGGACTCACGGACCATCTGGGGGCAGGCACCTGCGTTTTGCCGGGCTCCTTCAATCCCGTGCACGAGGGCCATGAAGGACTCGCACGCGCAGCATCCGGCGAGTGCCACGCTGAGTCTGCATTTGAAATCTCCGTCACCAACGTGGACAAGCCGCCTCTGGGCCGGCAGACGCTGGATCGACGACTCAAGCAGTTTAGCGGCAGGCATACTGTGGTTGTGACTCGAGCGCCCACCTTCGCAGAGAAGGCCAGGCTCATGCCCGGAAGCGTCTTCGTCATTGGGGCCGACACCGCCGAGCGGCTGGTAGACCCGGAGTACTACGGCGGCAGTCCGGGAGGGATGCTCGCTGCGCTGCGGGTTATCAGAGAGCGACGGTGCCGGTTCATCGTTGCGGGGAGAGTGCGGAAGGGGGTCTTCGTGACGCTCGACGGCATAAGCATCCCGGCCGAATTCAGGGATCTCTTTCAGCAATTGCCGGAGAGTGAATTTCGCAGTGACGTTTCCTCCACCGAGATCCGCAAGAGCCTTGGGCAACAGTAATAGAACGGCAGGCAATCCCACGTCATGAAGTACAGAGACCTCAGGGAATTTATCGCGCTCCTGGAAAAAAAGGGAGACCTGCGCCGCATAAAGACGCGGGTGAGCCGTGATCTGGAGATTACGGAGATAACTGACCGGCTCGTGAAGTCCGGTGGGCCCGCGCTGCTATTTGAGAACGTCGATGGTTTCGACACCCCCCTGGCAATCAACCTGTTCGGAACGCATCAGCGCGTCGCCTGGGCGCTTGGCGTGGACCACATCGATGAGCTGACAGACCGCGTGCGAAAGCTGCTCGGCATGGTCCAAAGCCCGCCTCCCCCCGGACTTATGGGGAAGCTCAAGGCGCTTGGTGAGCTGGCGGGACTCGCGAGGGCGCAGCCGAAGCTTGTGGACAGGGCGCCCTGCCAGGAGGTTGTGCTAACCGGCGACGAGGTGGACGTGAACAGATTCCCCATCCTCAAGTGCTGGCCGGACGACGCGGGGCGCTTCATCACCCTGCCGCTGGTGATCAGCCGCGATCCGGTGAGCGGGCGTCGCAATGTGGGCACGTACCGGATGCAAGTGTACGACGGCAAGACGGCTGGGATGCACTGGCAGTCCCACAAGGTGGGGGCGCGGCAGTACCGCCGCGCGGAGGAGCAGGCGCTGGAGAAGATGCCCGTCGCGGTCGCGCTGGGCGGGGACCCGGCGACGATCTGGACGGGCTCGATGCCGCTGCCGCCGGACGTGGACGAGATCATGGTGGCCGGGATAATCCGCGAGGAGCCGGTTGAGATGGTAAGGTGCAAGACGATCGATCTCGAGGCGCCCGCCCACGCCGAGATCGTTCTTGAAGGCTACGTCGTGCCGGGGGAGTCTCGCATCGAAGGGCCGTTCGGGGACCACACGGGCTACTACTCGCTGCCGGATGAGTACCCTGTCTTTCACATAGAGGCGATAACTCACCGCAAGCGGCCCATCTATCCGACTACAATGGTAGGGAGGCCCCCAACAGAGGACTTTTTCATGGGCAAGGCCAGCGAGCGGGTGATGCTCCCCGCCCTGCAGATGGCGCTGCCGGAGGTTGTGGACTACAACATGCCGGCCGAGGGCATATTCCACAACTTCCTCATCGTGTCCATACGCAAGGAGTATCCGGGCCACGCCCGTAAAGTCATGTACGCGCTCTGGGGCATCGGCCTGCTCATGCTCACAAAGGCGATCATCGTGGTGGACGCGCACGTGGATGTGCAGAACGTCTCCGAGGTCGCGTGGAGAGTGGGGGCGAACATCGACCCCTCGCGCGATATCCTGTTCGTGGACGGCCCGGCCGATGACCTCGATCACGCGACATCGACGCCGCGGTTCGCAAGCAAGATCGGCATAGACGCCACGGCAAAGGGCAAAGGCGAGGGCAGGGCGCGCGAGTGGCCGGCGGACATCGTCATGACCGATGAGATCAAGAGGCTCGTGGACTCAAGGTGGAAGCAGTACGGGATATGACGTCCGACGCCGCATCCACACCGGTATTGCGCCGGCTCCTCAGATTCCTGGACGCTATCAAGTTCCAGGAAACGGTCTTTGCTCTGCCGTTCGCGTACTCCGGCATGGTGCTCGCCGGCCGCGGCCTGCCCGGCTGGGACCCGTTCCTTTGGATCACTGTCGCGATGGTGGGGGCGCGCACACTCGGCATGGCGGCGAACAGGCTGATCGACAGGCGTATCGACGCCGGGAACCCCCGGACCGCGAAGCGGCACCTGCCACAAGGTACTCTGAAGACGGCGGATATGGCGGCGCTGTGCGCGGTGGCCGCTGTAGTCTTCTTGCTGGCGGCATGGCGGCTCAACACGCTGGCGCTGGCCCTTGCGCCGGTCGCGGCGGGGTTCCTCATCCTTTATCCGTTCACGAAGCGGTTTACGTGGGCTGCCAGCTTCTTCCTCGGATGGGCGCTGGCTATCGCGCCATCTGCAGCGTGGATCGGCGTGACGGGGTCGCTGGCATGGCAGCCGGTGCTGCTCTCGTGCGCGGTCGCGTGCTGGGCGGCGAGTTTCGACATCCTTTATCACGCGCAAGACTTCGACTACTACACGAAGAACGGCCTGCATTCAGTGTCGCAGCAGTTCGGCGTTCGCGCGGCCTTCAGGACCGCTCGCGTGCTGGATGTTGTCGCTCTCGCTTGCCTCGTGGCCCTTGGTGTGTGGATGGGGCTTGCATTTCCGTACTTTGTGAGCTGCGTGGTCGCGGCGGCGTTCATGGTGTACAAACACAGCCTGGTTTCTCCGGTTGACATGTCCCGTGTGGGCGTTGCGTTCTTCCGGATAAATGCTTACGTCTCGCTGACCATGTTCTTGGGGACTCTCATCTCCGTGCTGGCGTTCCAATAGAGGAGACCGATTGGCCAAGTCATTGCCGGTGGTAATAGGGATATCCGGCGCGAGCGGCGCTGCGCTGGCCCGGGCGACTATAGACCGCGTGCTGAAGCTGGACGTGCCGGTGATCGTGACGGCGTCTTCGGCCGGGCGGATGGTGTGGCGCGAGGAGATGGAGGAGTCTTTCGGCGAGGCGGTGGAGCGGTGGACGGCGACGGGGCTTTTCACCCAATACGCCATCAGTGACCTCATGGCACCCGTCGCCAGCGGGACGTTCCCCACGCGGGGGATGGCGATAGTGCCTTGCAGCATGGCGACAGTGGCGGCGATCGCGCACGGCATGGCCGATAACCTGCTGCGCAGGGCGGCGGATGTTTGCCTGAAGGAGCGGCGCCCGCTGGTTCTCGTGCCCAGAGAGACGCCACTCCACGCCATTCACCTCGAGAATATGGCAACGCTGGCGCGCCTTGGGGTGACAATACTGCCGCCGGCGCCCGCGTTCTACATAAAACAGCAGTCGATCGCAGATGTTGTGGACTTCATCGCCGAGCGCACGCTGCTCGCGCTCGGGCTGACCACCGAGATGCCGCCGGGGATGGTCTATCGGAGCGGTGCGGGAGAGTAGAGGCCAGGCCTGCGAAGGCGTCCCGTACTTGAAAGCTCGGGGTTCTGCGTCTACAATTCGTAAGGTTTGATTTCGGACGGCCTCTCTAATTGGAGAGGAACATTACGCCACGGAGACGTAGATGATACCCTGCCTCGATGCCGTCAAGGCGCTCATAGCGCTGCGCAAGGACCAGATCGTCGTTCCGACGATGACGCCGAACAGGTACTGGACGAAGCTGTCAACGAACAAAGACATGGACCTGCCGATCTTCGGCGGGATGGGCAAGGCATCGTCGGTGGCGCTCGGACTGGCGATGGCGCAACCGGGCAAGCAGGTAATATGCATCGACGGCGATGGCTCGTTGCTCATGAACCTGGGCTCGCTGGTCACGATCGCCGGCATGAAGCCGAAAAACCTCGTTCACATCGTATTCGACGACCGCGCTTACCACACGACGGGCGGGCAGCCAGTGCCGGGCGCGGACGTGTACAACTTCAAGGTGATGGCAGAGGGCGCGGGCTATAAGAACAGCTACCAGTTCGACAACCTGGAGGACTGGGTAAGCGAGCTCCCCAAGATCCTGAAGCAGCAAGGGCCGACGTTTGTTTCCCTGCAAATACACTACCCGGACGGCGGCCCGGAGTTTTTCATGGCCTCCACGCGTGAGCCTGCGAAGCGGATGAGGGAAGTGCTGACGAAGGGGAAGTAGTCGGCAGTCAGCAGTTGGTAGTCGGCAAGTACTTAGCACATAAGAAGGGGCGGGATCCGTTGAGGTCCCGCCCCTTCTGTTTAGGGCCTATTCAGTTATTGCTACGGCCTAGGAGCCTGAGGGCCCCCCTACGGGCGCTGCCTGCGGCGTGGCAGCAGGCGTGCCGGTTGGCGCCGTCATGGGCGCGCTGGTCGGCGTTACGGTAGGCGCCGCCGTCGGCGAAGCGGCCGGAGAGGTGGCGTTCGGCGTGCGCGCCGGTGTTGGCGTCGTGCCGGTCGTCGGGGTGGTCTTGCCGCCGTCATCGTCGACGTTAACTTCGATTGTCTGGGCGACGTTCGTCGTCTGGTCTATCTTGATTACGACGTTCACGTTGACTTCGTCGCGAAGGTCCTCGACGTTAGTGTCGCGGTTGTTCTTCTTCACCTTCGTCTTATCGTCGTCGACCTTGATGACGACCTCTTCGCCGTCGCTCTTCAGGACGCGGACCTGGTCGTTCTGGACGTTAACGATCTTGCCTGTCACGGTCGTCTGGTTGTTGACGGTCGTAGACTGAACGACCTTGATGTTGTTGACGACCTTTACCGTGTCGGCGTTGTCGTTATCGTCGCCCTCTACATCTACCTCGACGCGCTGGCCGGTGGCCAGGTTCTCCTGCTGACAGTCAGGCGTGTCGATGGTCATATGGAAGGTCTTGCCCTCGTCCGTGACCACCGTGAGGTCGCCGTTCGCGCAGTCGATCTCATTCAGCGTGCCCACGATAGCCTGCTCGTCCGTCACCACACATCCCGCGAGAAGCAGCGATATGGGGACCCCCAGAAGGAAGACCCTCAACCCCAACTTTCGACCAAAAGCTTGTAGAGTCATGATGGACCGCCTCCTCCACTGGTCATAGAGACCGTATTCCCCCTCTATGCCTGATAAAACGTTCGGGCCTTGAACGCTGTCAGGCGCCGACCCGTTTTTAATGCCTGCCTGGCTTTGGATTTTGCGCGGGATGGGCGGGCGGCTCCCATATCTGCTACCATTTCGGCGATATCCGAACACTGGCTGCAGGAGACACCCGTGCACGACTTCCATACCCATACCTTCTTGAGCGACGGCGTCCTTTCGCCGATCGAGCTTATCCGACGCGCGATTGCCGTGGGATACCGGACGATGGCGATAACCGACCACGTTGGGCACGGGAACCTTGAGTACATCCTCAAAGTTCTTATCAAGGACTGTGAAGTAGCCAATCGGCGATGGGATATCCTGGCGCTGCCGGGGGTGGAGATCACCCATACGCCGAAGGATGAAATCGACGGGCTGGCGAGGGAGGCAAGGGCGATGGGGGCCAGGGTGGTCAACGTGCACGGCGAGACGATAATGGAGCCGGTGGAGCCGGGCACCAATTCGGCCGCTGTCAGGTCAAAGCATGTCGATGTCCTCGCGCATCCTGGGCTGATCACGCCGGAGGAGGCGGCCATCGCTGCGGGGAATGGCATATTTCTGGAGGTCTCTGGCCGGAAAGGGCACGGATTGGCTAACGGCCACGTTGTGGCGACGGCGCGGGCAGCGGGGGCGCGGCTTGTTCTGGACTCCGATGCGCACGAGTCCGGCGATTTGATGACACGTGCTTACGCGATGAAGGTTGCGCGGAGCGCCGGTCTGACCGAGGCGGATGCTACCGAACTGCTGGACCGGTCTCCATTTGAGCTCCTTAAGAAGCTGGGGATCGCGCGCTAAGACCTTCTCGGGAGCTCTTGGCCAGGGCGTGGGTGTGCTGTATATTAACCTGCGCGCGTTTTTCGGAGTGGCGGTGCAGGGCATCGGCGGAGGCTCGGGAGCGAAATTCTGCCGGGTACTTCCAAAGCTCCAAAAGGCGTGCTAAGATATAAAAACCTCTGCGGCGAAAGCCGCCTCGGGACGAGCGAAAACCTGGTAGGAACCCTAAACAAAGTTCTAAACAGGCGCTTGACTCGATTAAAATGCGGTGGTAGAATAGTCTTCTGGCCCGCGAAAAGGCGATAGTCTGGAGCGGTCTGGAAGCATAAAAAGCGGTAGGCTTGAGGTCCGCCAGCAGGCGGGCAGCGAGTCGTCGCAAGCACCTTAACAACCGAATCCTGCGCAATGTAGCAAAAACTTGCAGTAAACAGACCCTAATGTGGGTCAAGTTACTAAGGGTTTGCGGTGGATGCCTTGGGTCCAAGAGCCGAAGAAGGGCGTGGCAAGACTACGAAAAGCCTCGGTCCGCTGTCTAGCAAGCACAGCCGGGGATGCCCGAATGGGGAAACCTATACGGAGTAATATCCGTATGTCCGAAAGGACGGTAAGCGGGGGAACTGAAACATCTTATTACCCCGAGGAAAATAAATCGATGAGATTCCGCTAGTAGTGGCGAACGAAAGCGGAGGAGCCCAAACCTTTGCGACTTAACGGGCAGGAGCCCTATGTCGTGAAGGTGTTGTAACGCGCGCCTCTCCACCTCCTGGATGGAGAAAGAAGTCAAAAACCACTTCTGTAGACGAACGTGCCTGGAAGGGCCGACCATAGAGGGTGATAGTCCTGTAGACGAAACTGAAGTGGCTTCTGGCGTGCCGTTGAGTACCACGGGACACGGGAAATCCTGTGGGAAGCTGGGGTGACCACACTCCAAGGCTAAATACTCTTGGACACCGATAGTGTACCAGTACCGTGAGGGAAAGGTGAAAAGCACCCCGGGAGGGGAGTGAAATAGATCTGAAACCGCAAACTTACAAGCAGTGGGAGGGGTAGCTTGCTATCCTGACCGCGTGCCTATTGAAGAATGATCCGGCGAGTTAATCTGTACAGCAAGGTTAAGGGATAGAAGTCCCGGAGCCGAAGCGAAAGCGAGTCCGAATAGGGCAACGAGTTGTACGGATTAGACCCGAATCGGGGTGATCTACCCATGGCCAGGCTGAAGCCCAGATAGTCTCTGGGTGGAGGGCCGAACCCGTATTTAGTGCAAAAAGTTGGGATGAGCTGTGGGTAGCGGCGAAATGCCAATCGAACTCCGTTATAGCTGGTTCTCCCCGAAATGTATTGAGGTACAGCCTCGTCTCAAGTCTCAGGGAGGTAGAGCGCTGGATGGGCTAGGGGGCGTAAGCTTGCCAAACCCAACCAAACTGCGAATGCCTTGAGATGGTGAACGGGAGTGAGACAGCGGGGGATAAGCCTCGTTGTCAAAAGGGAAACAGCCCAGATCGCAGGCTAAGGTCCCTAAGTGCATGCTAAGTGTGAAAGGAAGTGGGATTCCTAAAACAGCTAGGAGGTTGGCTTAGAAGCAGCCACCCTTTAAAGAGTGCGTAACAGCTCACTAGTCGAGGGGTCCTGCGCCGAAAATATTCCGGGGCTAAAGCATGCCACCGAAGCCGCGGGCTCCGATTTATCGGAGCGGTAGGGGAGCGTTGTCAGCGCATTGAAGCTGAAGGCGTAAGCCACAGTGGAGTGCTGAGAAGTGAGAATGCCGGAACGAGTAGCGACAATCCTGGTGAGAATCCAGGACACCGTAAGTCTAAGGATTCCTACGCAACGTTGATCGACGTAGGGTAAGTCGGTCCTAAGCCGTAGCGCGCAAGCAAAGGCGATGGACAGCACGTCAAAATTCGTGCACCGCCGTTGTATCGTTATTAACAAAGGGGGGACGGGGAAAGATAGGCGAGGCGCACCCATTGGACATGGTGCGTTTGCCCCTGTAGGCCATGCCGGTGTAGGCAAATCCGCACTGGCGTTACGAGCTGAGCGGGGTGAAAACCAAAGGGCTTCGGCCCTGAAGAATCTCGCTGAATCTAGGCCTCCAAGAAAATCCTCGTTGTGAGATGCAGCGACGACCGTACCGCAAACCGACACAGGTAGACTGGGATAAATGTCCCAAGGTGAACGAGAGAACCATCTTTAAGGAATTAGACAACTTAGCCCCGTAACTTCGGGAGAAGGGGTGCCCGGGCGGTGCAAGCCGCATCCGGGCCACAGTAAACGGGCTCTAGCGACTGTTTATCAAAAACACAGGTCTCTGCCAAGCCGAAAGGCGATGTATAGGGGCTGACACCTGCCCAGTGCCGGAAGGTTAAGAGGAGAGGTTCGGTCTTCGGGCCAAAGCTTTGAATCGAAGCCCCGGTGAACGGCGGCCGTAACTATAACGGTCCTAAGGTAGCGAAATCCCTTGTCGGGTAAGTTCCGACCCGCACGAATGGTGTCACGACTGGAGCGTTGTCTCGAAGGTGGACTCGGTGAAACTGCAAGAGGGGTGAAGATGCCCTATACCCGCAACAGGACAAAAAGACCCCATGAAGCTTTACTGTATCCTGGCAGTGGACTGGGATGTCAGATGTGTAGCATAGGCGGGAGACTTTGAAGCCGCGGCGCCAGCCGTGGTGGAGTCGCCGTTGAAATACCGCTCTTCTGTGATTTCGGCCCTAACCCCGAAGAAATCGGGGGACCCTGCCTGGTGGGCAGTTTGACTGGGGCGGTCGCCTCCAAAAGAGTAACGGAGGCGTCCAAAGGTTCCCTCAAGGTGGATGGAAATCACCTGCAGAGTGCATTGGCATAAGGGAGCTTGACTGCGAGACCAACAAGTCGAGCAGAGACGAAAGTCGGGCAAAGTGATCCTACGGTTCCGAGTGGAAGGGCCGTGGCTTATCGGATAAAAGCTACTCTGGGGATAACAGGCTGATCTTGCCCAAGAGTTCACATCGACGGCAAGGTTTGGCACCTCGATGTCGGCTCGTCGCATCCTGGGGCCGAAGAAGGTCCCAAGGGTCCGTCTGTTCGCCGGTGAAAGCGGCACGCGAGCTGGGTTCAGAACGTCGTGAGACAGTTCGGTCTCTATCCGTTGTGGGCGCAGGAGATTTGAGGAGAGCTTTCTCTAGTACGAGAGGACCGAGAAGGACAGACCTCTAGTGTACCAGTTGTTCCGCCAGGGGCAGCGCTGGGTAGCTATGTCTGGCTGTGATAAGCGCTGAAAGCATCTAAGCACGAAGCCAACTCCAAGATTAGATCTCCCATCCGTATGGAATAAGGCCCCATCTAGACTAGGTGGTTGATAGGCCGCAAGTGTAAGGCGAGCAATCGCTTCAGCTAAGCGGTACTAATAGGCCGAGGACTTGACCCACATTAAGGTGGGTTTACTGACAAGTTTGACATTGCGCAAGGTTCGGTTTTCCGCACGTCGCGGAGGTGGGGCAATGGTCTGCATCAGCGGGCCAGGCCCGAATCCAACGTCGCGGGGTGGAGCAGCGGCAGCTCGTTGGGCTCATAACCCAAAGGTCGCAGGTTCGAGTCCTGCCCCCGCAACCAATAGTTGATTACAAAAGGCCCCCGGGTAACATCGGGGGCCTTTGCTTTTGCCGCAATTTTGCAGCCGAGAGATGGGCGGCGGGTGCAACGTGGTCTGCCAATGTAGCTGCACAGCATGCTGTGCACCGACATTGATCGCGCCGGGACTTCCGTTAAACGATCTCCGGCCACTTGTGGCCGCGCGGGTCCAGGACGCGCGTGGGCGAGAAGTACTCGCGGGGGTAGTCGTCAGGGCCGGGGATGCCGAGGACCTGGTCCACGACGTGGCGGGCGGCGTTGAAGTGGACGCCGGAGCCGGAGCCGCACATGCCGGCAATGATGTACTGGCGGCGGCCGTCCATGACGCCGACGATCGGGAATTCGTCGTCAGTGAAGCCGGCTGTGCAGCTCCATTCACGGGTCAGGTTCATGCGACTACGGCCGAAGCGGCGTTGCACCTCGGCGATCATGTACTTTGTTATGAAGTGCGAAGGCTTGATGCGGCCGGCGCCGCGGTAGCTGATGCGTGTGGCGTCCGAGCCGAAGATGACGCCGTCGTGGTGCTTGCCGAACCAACCCTCCGTGGACTGTATGCTTATGTCGCGCTTCATGCTGTCCGGGCCGCCCTCCACGTATCCCCCCTGCGTTTGCGTGGGGTGGAGCCTCCCGATGAACTGCGGGTGTAGAAGAGCGGTGTAGGACTCGGTCGCGTTGATTATGTACTTTGCGCGGATTGAGCCGCGGGTGGTGCGGACCTCGTACAGATCGCCCTCCGTTAGCACGTCGGTGACTCTGGTGTTGCTGAAGAAGGAAATGCGCTCGTCTTCCAGCGCCCTGCCAAGGAGCGACCACACCCACTTTGCCGGGTGCCACGAGCCGGCGCGCTGCGAGAAGCCAGCCGAGTGGTCCAGGCTCATGCCGGTGAGCTCCAGCACCTGCTTGGGCGGAATTTTGACCCAGTCGTCGAAGCCGGCCTCGCGGCCGAGGCGGACCGACTCGTCAAGGGCTTCCTGCGCCTGCACGCTGCGGCCCTGCACCCAGCCATTGCGGGCGTAGTCGACGTCGAACCCTTCGTCCTTGATCGTTTGCTGAATCATGTCCGCGTTCTTGTATGCGGCCTTGACGTACGCCGCAGCGAACTGCGAGGCGAGCCTGCCGCTCTGCTCCGGGGTGAGGTCCGCCCTGAACTTGTCAAGGTGCTTGAGGACGGTGTGCCGGGCGTAAGCGTAGAAGCGCCCCATGACTATGGTGCCCTCGTTGCGGCCGCTGGAGCCGGAGGATGCCTCGTTCATTTCAAGGACGGCCATAGTGCCGCCCTTGCGCTTCGACCAGTGGTACGCGCACGCGGCGCCGGTGAAACCCGCGCCGATGACGACGACGTCCACTTGTTGGGGCAGCGTTGCCTCCGGGTCTTTCGCCCACGGGTGGTTGGCGAGAGGGTTGGTGGCGGCGAGCCAGATGGAGGTGGTCGAGACGGCCTTTGCGGAGGTTACAGTGGTGAGGGCGTCGGGGATCTCAATGAAGGTCTGGCGGAATCCCCAACCCATGAAACGCAGGATCTGCAGGGGTCTCGGTTGGCCCGGCCACTTGATTTCCAGGTAGCTGCGGGCGGCCGCGAAATCATGGCCATGCAGGCCGGTGAGGAGACCGGCGGCGACTTTCAGGCGGAATACCGGAGAGGCCCGGGGCGCCTTCTGGTCGAGTCTTGGCGGCATCGGCGAACTCCAAAACGGACTTTCGGGGAGTTTACATCCGCCAAAATCGATATGTCAAAGCTGGTCTGCGGGAATGGGCCTTTTCGGCCACGTATAACCTTTCTTTTGTTGTTAAGCGCGCCGCGCCGTTGTAGACTAATTCCATTGTTCAAATCCGCACTTGCTCTCCCCACTTCCCTCAGGGCCTCCGGCGTAATCCCAGGCAGGTAAATGAAAGTACTTCTCAGGATTCTGAGCATGGCCGTCAACCACAAGGTCTGGTTGGCGGGTGCTTATTTCTGCATGATCGGCGGAGCAGCATCCTCGCTCCTGCTGCCGCACCTCTTTGGGGACGCCATCGATGAGTTCGCCCTCATCCTGGAAACCGGTGTATTCACGAACGCCGTCCTGGTGAGAATGGCGCTAGCCATCCTTGCAACTAGCGTTGTGATAGGCCTGATGGGGTTCGGCCAGTCCTTTTTCGCACAGTCGCTCAGCGAGGCGACCGTATACGACATCCGCAATAACTTCTTTGACAGGGTCCAGCGTCTGAGCTTCGCTTTCCACGACAAGCAGCACACCGGCAACCTGATGTCCCGGGCGATCAGCGACGTGGAGTCGATGAGGGTATTTGTCTACATAGGCCTCGTCGAGCTGCCCTGGCTCGTGCTGGTCTTCACCGCCACCGGCGTGCTGATGGTTATGGTGAACTGGAAGCTCGGGCTGGTTGCGGTGACGATCATGCCGATAATAGGCGCGATCTCGATAGTAATCCGCGGCAAGATCCGGGGCACCTGGAACGAGATCATGGAGTATATGTCCAGGCTCAGCACGGTGCTCCAGGAGAACCTGACGGGGGTCCGGGTGGTCAAGGCGTTCGGCATCGAGCGTTTTGAGCAGGCCAAGTACGACGTTCACAACACGGATGTGCGGAAGCGTTACTTCCGCCTGTCTAAGCTGCAAGCGTCCAATAACACAATGGTGGGCACTACATACTTCTCCGGAATGGGCCTGACGCTACTTTTCGGCGGCTACATGGTGGTCAACGGCGAGATGACGGCAGGCCAACTAGCCCAGTTTCTGTTCTACCTGCAGATACTTATGGGGCCGATCTGGAGCATCGGCGGGCAGGTGAACGCGGTGGCGAGGGCCCTCCCGGCGGGACAACGCCTGTTCGAGATACTCGACACAAAGTCGGCGGTTGTTGAGCGCGAGAAGCCCCTGGAGCCTCAGAGGACCCGGGGCGCAGTAAGGTACGAGGGCGTCAACTTCAGCTATAAGGCCGGAACGCCGGTCCTGAAGAACGTGGGCATCGCGGCGGCGCCGGGACAGGTGATAGCCCTGGTGGGCGCGCCGGGCAGCGGCAAGAGCACTATCGTTAACCTGATGCCGCGGTTCTACGATGTCGACTCCGGCCGCATCACCATCGACGACATAGACATCAAGGACGTTTCGCTGAAGTCTTTGCGGCGCAACATCGGAATTGTCCAGCAGGACGTGTTCCTCTTCGGCACGACAATCCGGGAGAACATCGCGTACGGCCGCGAGGACGCGACTCTAGAGGAAGTGATCGCCGCCGCGAAGGTGGCGCAGCTCCATGAGCACATTGCGTCGCTGCCCGCGGGCTATGAGACCGAGTTGGGCGAGCGGGGATCGACGCTGTCCGGCGGGCAGCGCCAGCGCCTTTCCATCGCCCGCGCGGTGCTTCTGGACCCGCCGATTCTCATCCTCGACGACTCAACATCCAGCGTGGACGCGCATACGGAGGAGCAGATCCGGACCGCGATGGAGGCGGTGATGAAGGGCCGGACCACCTTTGTAATTGCGAACCGGCTGGGCACCGTGCACCGGGCCGACCAGATCCTCGTGCTCAAGGACGGGCAGATTACGGAGCGCGGGACGCATATGGAGTTGCTCGCCAAAGGCGGGATATACAAAGACATTTACGACCTGCAGCTGAGGCCGCAGGAAGAGGTGCTGCACGAGTTCGACGTGAACACGCCTTCGGCGCTGCAGGAGGCCAAGTAGTGGCAACCGCAGTCAAGCTTGATGAGAAGGCCCGGAAGGACCGCGAGAAGCTGGAGAGCGAGACTTTCGGCTCCGCCTATAACAAGGCGGTGGTGGTGCGCTTCGTCAAGTACGTGGCGGCGCTGCCGATCCGGAAGATGGTGCTCCTGGCATTCGTCTCCCAGGTCCTGTACGGCGTCACGATAGTCTGCCTGCCGTGGATCATCAAGCTGGCCGTGGACGGCTACATCCTCAAAGGCAACCTGGACGGCCTGAAATGGGTCGTCCTCCTGTTCTTCCTCAACTTCGGCTTGAACAGGGTGGGCCAGTTCTTCATGGAGGTCTCGCTGATCCGGGCCGGGCAGACGATCCTCTACAGCCTGCGGCGTGACATGTTCGCGCACATGCAGCGACTCTCCCTTTCCTTCTACAACAAGACCGAGGTTGGCCGCCTCATGTCGCGCGTGCTGGGGGACGTGGGCCAGCTCCAGGAGCTGCTCACCATGGGCGTGGCTATGACGGGCGACCTTATCACGCTCGTCGGGATCACAATTGCGCTGGCGCTGATTGACGTCAAGCTCGCGCTCCTTTCGCTTTGCTTCCTGCCGGCGCTCTTCATCATCGCTTATTTCTGGCAGCCGAGAGCGAAGAAGTCGTTCATCCGCGCTCGGCAGGCTATTTCCACGGTCAACGGCGAATTGAACGAGAACATCACGGGCGTCCGTGTAGTCCAGAGCATGAACCGGGAGCAGCGGAACCTCCAGATATTCGACGGCAAGAACCGCGAGAACTTCAACGCGACCGTTGCGGCAACGAAGATATCCACCAGCCTGGTCCCGATTGTCGATATTCTGAGGGCCCTGTCAATCGGAGCGGTCATATTGCTCGGCGCACGGATGGTCGCGGCCGGCGAGATCGAAGTGGGCGCGCTGCTGGCCTTCATGCTCTATATCCAGCGATTCTTCGAACCTATTCGCAGCTTGACCACGCAATACACCCAACTGCAGCGTTCTATGGCTTCCGGCGAGCGCATCTTCGAGCTGCTGGACACGAAGACCGAAGTGATGGACGCTGAAAACGCGAAGGACCTTCCTCCGGTGAAGGGACGCATTGAGCTCCAGGGTGTCCGGTTCGGATATGCCCCGGGACAGGAGATCATAAAGGGCGTCGACCTGGTTATTGAGCCGGGCGAGACCGTCGCAATCGTGGGACCCACCGGCGCCGGGAAGACGACGCTGACCTCACTTATCGCGCGTTTTTACGACGTGCCGCGCGGGCAGGGCGCAATACTGGTGGACGGCCAAGACATCCGGGATGTGACGCGTCACTCGCTCTCTCACCAGATGAGCATGGTGCTGCAAGAACCTTTCCTGTTCTCAGGCACGGTGAGAGAGAACATACTCCTGGACCATTCGGATGTGCCGCAAGAGAAAATGGTCGAGGCGGCGAAGGCCGTGGGTGCGCACGACTTCATAATGAAGCTGGAAGACGGCTACGAGACGTTCCTTGAAGAGCGCGGCGTGAACCTGAGCGTCGGCCAGCGGCAGCTCATTAGCTTCGCGCGCGCTATTGTGGCGGACCCGAAGGTGCTGGTGCTTGACGAAGCGACCGCGAACATCGACAGCAGCACCGAGCTCCAAATTCAGAAGGCGCTGCAGGTGCTGCTGAAGGGGCGTACGGCTATTGTGATCGCCCACAGGCTATCGACCATCCGCGGAGCGGACAAGATAGTCGTCCTCGATAAGGGACGGGTGGTAGAGGTGGGGAATCACAACGAACTCACGTCGCGCAATGGGCTATACGCGCACCTGTGCCGCATGAACTATGCATCGCTCCAGGGTGCGATGGAAGCGCACGCGAGGGGCTAGGTCTTTCTGCCCTCCGGGATCACCGCGAAGACATCGATTTCGAAGTCCACATACGGCTCCGCGAGCGCCTTGCACACGATGCCGGTGGAGACCGGGTAGACGCCCTTCATGTGCCTGGCGATGACAGGGTACACGAGGTAACGGTACTCTCGTTTTGTGACGTATGGCGTCACCTTGCAGATATCCTCCATCTTCGCGCCGACTGCCTCCAGCAGCGTTTTCACGCACTGCATTGCGTTCTCCGCCTGCGCCGCGGGATCTCCACGCCCGACGAAACCCTTCCCGTCCAGCGTGTACCCGGTCTGGCCCTGCAAAAACACCAGGTTCCCCGCTCTCACCGCTTTTGCGACACCGTATTCCAGGTCCGGAAACATCGGTCCGCCTTTTGTCGACATCAGTCCGTAGCGCTCGTGTTCCATTGCATCTCTCCTTATGTGCTCCGCCGAACCTGCGGGTCCCTGTCAATGGGGTTACTGTATAACACTTTCACCCAAATTTGCCTATTCACATGAGACGCGTTTCATGCATGATACTGCGCGCGTCGTTCATTGAACTCGAGCGAGCCCTGCGTTGCGAATAGAGCTGCACCACCGAAAGCCGGCCCGGACCGGCGCCTTTCAAAGGCCATCAACCTTCAGGTCAGAGTACGACCGCCCGGAGCGCAAGCGCGGCGCGCGGCTCATGCTGGGAGAGTCTGTCGTGTCGGCCGTGGTGCAGGGCATTAACGGCAACTTCATGGGTGCGTTCGCCCTCAAATTAGGCGCGTCTACGCTCCAGATGGGGTGGTTCAGCGCCATGGCGGAGCTCTGCTCGGCCTTCTCCCAGCTCATGTCGCCGAGGGTCGTGGGCTGGATGCACGGCCGCAAGAAGATGATCATCACGACAGCGATAGTCAGCGCCCTCCCGTGGGGGCTTATCGCAATGACCCCCAGCCTGCCGGAGGAATACCGGGTCTGGGCGTTCATGGTGGTGGCCTCGCTGGCGCTGTCGCTGCTCATCATGTCGGACCCCGCGTGGGGAAGCTGGATAACCGATCTAGTCCACACTAGCCGCCGCGGGCGCTATATGGGGCTGCGCGGCTCCATGGTCACGCTGGTCTCGGTCGTCATTGGCCTGAGCGGCGCGTTCATGCTGGACCGGCTCCACGGCGCGGTGATGTGGGGATTCGCGATAGCGTTTGTGATTGCGCTCATCGCCAGATTGGTCTCGGCGCTCCTCTTCACCCAGGTCGTGGACCCGAGGCCGGACATCCGGCTGCGGCCGGGTGTAGCGCCGTGGCACCTGTTTGACCATATGGGCGCCACGAAGCTTGGGCGCTATAACTTGTTCATCCTGGTGTTCCACTTCTCGATGGGCTTCGCCAGCCCGTTCTTCAGCGTGTACCTGATCAGAGACCTCGGAGTTTCTTATACGACATTCGTCACCCTTGGGGTAGTCTCGAATATCGCCGTGGTACTGACGATGCCGTTCTGGGGGCGCATCGCGGACAAGAAGGGCAACCTGTTCGTTCTGGGCATCGGCGCGGCGTCGGTGGCGGTGTGGCCGGTGATGTTCATTGCCGTCTCGGAGATCTGGTACCTGTACGCGGTGCATATCATCATCGGCGTGCTTTCGGCAGGGTGGGGCCTCGCGGTACTCAATTTCGTGCTTGAGAGCGCTGACGAAGCGGACCGGCCGGCTGCAGTGGGGGCGTTTCGCGCAATGGCGTCGCTCGGCCTCTTCTCCGGGACGATTATCAGTGGGGTGCTCGCCACCCGCATGCCGACAATCCTGACGTACCAGATTGCGACGATGTTCCTAATCTCCGGAGGGATGCGGTTGGTTAGCGTCGCGGTGCTGTTGCCGCGTGTGGCCGGGAAGAAGGACACCGATGCCGCGCCGGCCAAACCGGCCGTCGCGGCCCAGGGCGGAGATTAGGGAGTCACTTCAGCAGGTAGTACACGTCCGTCTGCGCCTTCGACTGGTCGCCCGTCCAGTGGCCGTAGACCTCCCAGTTCGGGCCGCGCATAGTGTGGCCGTTGCGGGCGCACCATGCGTGGATGGCCCGGTGGGCCTCGCCCAGTTTGCTGTAATCGCCGGTGTGGGTAGTCACCGCGACTGTACCGCCCGGAGTGACCGAGGTCATTACGCGGGACGAAGCGGGCAGGGTGGCGTCTATCTCCACGCCGAACTGGGCGTCGAAGGTCATGTCGCCGTCCGAGTGGCCGAGCGGGTAGTAGATGACCACATTGCGGCCGAAGGATTTGAAGTCGTTCTTCCTCAGCAGGTCCCAGACCTCTCCGAGATACACGGGGATGGCCGTGGATAGCTCGGAGAGCTTCACGTGCGCGCGGACGGCCGCGATTGGCCGCGAGGCGATCTGCGAGGTCCTCGCCTCGTATGGCACTTTACCCCTCCGCCCTCTTCGCCGGGATGACCCCCATCTTGCCCGCGTGGTAGTCCTGGAACGCCTGGATGAGCTCCTCGCGCGTGTTCATGACGAACGGGCCGTACCATGCAATATTCTCTCGAATCGGCAGGCCGCCGAGGACCAGCGCCTCGACGGTATTTGAGCGCGCGTCCTGGACGGCGTCTGCATGCAGTGTAATCTGGTTGCCCTTGCCGAGCGCGACGGTCTGGCCCTCCCTGATCGGCCGCCGCTCGTCGCCTACTGTGCCGTAGCCCGCGAGGATGTACACGAGGGCGTTGAAATCCGGCTTCCACGGGAGCTGCAGGCGCGCGCCGGCGCTCACGCTGACGTGGGCGTAGGTGATGGGCGTGCGCGTGGCGCCGGGGCCGCTGTGGCCGCCGAGGTCGCCGGCGATGAGGCGGATGAGCGCGCCGCCGTCCTCAGACGCCAGGAGTTTCACTCTATTCGCATCCACGTCCTGGTACTGGGGCGGCGTCCACTTGAGCGCCTTCGGCAGGTTCACCCAGAGCTGCGTGCCGTGGAAGAGGCCGCCCTTTGTGAAGATGCGCTCGGTGGGCATCTCAGAGTGCACGATGCCCGCGCCCGCGGTCATCCACTGCGTCGCGCCGTCGGTGATGAGGCCGCCGCCGCCGTTGGAGTCGCGGTGCTCCAGCTCGCCGTCCATCATGTAAGTGACGGTCTCGAAGCCGCGGTGCGGGTGGTCCGGCGCGCCCTTCGCCTCTCCGGGGGAGTACTCCACCGCGCCCAGGTGGTCCAGCATCAGAAACGGGTCCGTGAGGCGCAGGTCCAGGCCGGAGAAGGCGCGGCGGACCTCGAAGCCCTCACCCTCAAGCATCCTGGGCGCGGTAACGACGGTCACTACGGGACGGTCCACGGCGTCCTCATGCGGTCGCGGCATGACGCGGGGGAGGGTAAGGATGTTGTCTGGGCGTACGGCTGGCATGTGTGCCTCGCTTGGCGTTGCATTTGGTTGTACACGCAATTAGATGCGCGGTTGGTTATGGAGATTTTACCCTAAAGAAGGAAGATCAAGCGCCGAGGGCGCAGAGCGGAGACGCAGAGAAACGCAAAGTTAAGACAAGGGTGGGGCCGTGTTGTGGTAGCACGGGCATTCGTAGGGGCGTTCTATGAACGCCCTCGTTGACGTGGAATTCGGTTGATGGAACCGCAATAGTAACCAACATGGGCGTTCATAGAACGCCCCTACGTTACATTATCCTCTACCTTTCTCTGCGTCATCGCCTCTGCGTCCTCTGCGCTTAATCTCCTATCCCTTAATCACCCCGAGCGGCCGTAGCCGGGCCACGTGCTTGCAGAGGCCTGCGCCGGCGGAGACGCGGACGACATCTTCCACGTCCTTGTACGCGGCGGGGGCTTCCTCCGCGAGGGACTCCCAGCTATTGGCCTGTGCGATGATGCCCTGGTCCTCCAGCTCCTTGCGGATGTCGCGGCCCTTGAGGAGCTTCTTGGCCTGCGTGCGGCTCTCCAGGCGGCCGGCGCCGTGGCAGGTGGAGCCGAAGGTGAGGCCCATCGCGCGAGGGTCGCCGACGGCGACGAACGAGTAGCGGCCCATGTCTCCGGGGATGAAGACGGGCTGGCCCACCTTGCGATACTTTTCCGGGATGTCCGGGTGGCCGGCTGGGAAGGAGCGCGTCGCGCCCTTGCGGTGGACGCAGAGCTTCGTGAGCTTGCCTTCCACCATGTGCTTCTCAATCTTCGCCATGTTGTGGCTGACGTCGTAGACCTGGCGCATCCCCATCTCTATCCACGACTTGCCGAAGACCTGCTCGAACGACGTGCGCGCCCAGTGGGCGATGCACTGGCGGTTGGCCCAGGCGAAGTTGGCGGAGGCGTTCATCGCGCGCAGGTACTCCTGGCCCTCCGGCGAGGTCACCGGCGCGGAGGCGAGCTGTCGGTCAGGGATCTCGATCTTGTAGCGCTTCGTCGCCGCCTCCAGGACGCGGAGGGAGTCCGTGCACACCTGGTGGCCGAGGCCGCGCGAGCCGGTGTGGATGAGGACCGTGACCTGACTCTTCTCGTGGATGCCCATCGCAGCGGCGGCCGTCTTGTCGAAGACCTCGTCCACGGCCTGCACCTCAAGGAAGTGGTTGCCGGAGCCGAGAGTGCCGAGCTGCGGGCCGCCACGCTCCTTGGGGCGGTCGCCCACGGCCTCAGGGTCGGCGTGGCCCATCGCGCCGCGCTCCTCGGTGACTTCGATATCCGCAGGGTCGCCGTAGCCCTGCGAGACGGCCCACGACGCGCCCTGGTTGAGGATGCGGTCGATCTCCCGGATACTCAGCTTCAGCTTGCCCTTGCCGCCGACGCCGGTGTCTATCTCCCGGTAGAGGACGTTCACCAGCTCCCGGAGCCTGGGGCGCACCTCGTCCTCGGTCAGGTCCGTGCGGAGGAGGCGGACGCCGCAGTTGATGTCGAAACCGACGCCGCCGGGGGAGACGACGCCGTCGCCGTCTGCGAGGGTGGCCGCGACGCCGCCGATGGGGAAGCCGTAGCCCCAGTGAATGTCCGGCATCGCCATCGAGTGGCCGACGATCCCCGGCAGGCACGCGACGTTCGCCACCTGGTCGATGGACGGGTCCTCCTTCATGACCTCCAGCAGCTTGTCGTCCGCGAAGATCATGCCGGGGACGCGCATGCCGGGCTTGTAGGTCCTGGGCAGGAGCCAGCGGTTCTCGTCGATGCGGGTAAGGACGTTTTTCCAGTTCATAAGAACAGGTTAACATATTCGCTACACAGCCCTGATAGACTCCCTTATGCCGTTGTGCTATTCTGCCTTAGGCCATGCGCTCCATGCGCGGGCCTTTTGCGGACTACACGCCTCACAGGAGCGAACTTCTTAATGGAACGCCCGATTTTCAAGCCGGTCGGCACGCCGGTAGAGCAGCTGGATACGCCGAGCCTCATCGTTAATATTGAGGCTCTCGAGAGCAACATTGCCGCCATGGCCGGCTTCTTCAAGGACAAAAAGGCGAAGCTCCGTCCCCACATTGAGGTGCACCGCACGCCCGCCATCGCCCACAAGCAGCTTGCCGCGGGCGGCACCGTGGGCGGCATAGCCGTCTCCACCGTGGGGCAGGGCGAAGTATTCGCACAGAGCGGCTTTACAGACGTCTTCGTCGGAAACGTGATCGTAACCGGGCCCAAGATCGCCCGCCTTTGCGCCCTCGCCAGGCAGGCGAAAGTAACCGTGGCGGTCGACAGCCTCAAAAACGTCGGAGACCTTTCGGAGGCCGCTGTAGCCAACGGGGTGATGCTCAATGTGGTCGTCTATGTCCACACGCGCGTTAACTTGCTCGGCGTGGAGCCCGGCAAGCCTGCCGTGGACCTCGCGAGGGCCATTAAGAGCGCCCCTGGCCTAAACTTTGCGGGCCTGATGTCCTACGAGGGCCGAATCCTCCCGGAGAACGGCAACGACCCCGTTGCCGAGTCAAAGAAGTGGGCGCAGGTGGTCCTGGATACACGGCAGGACATCGAAAAGGCGGGAATCAAGGTAGATGTCGTTAGCCTGGGCAACACCTCCAACTACCAGACGGTCGCCGCCATGCCAGGCGTGACGGAGGTCCCCGCCGGAACGTATGCCCTGATGGACGCCCGCTATGCCGGCAAGGTGCCGCAGTTCAAGTCCGCCGCCAAGGTGCTCTGCACCGTGACGAGCCTGCCCGAACCCGGCCTGATTATCACCGACGGCGGCCAGAAGACCATCGGCGCGGACACGGGGCTCCCGGCGATCGACAACGTTCCCACCTACCGCGTGAAGGGCCTCAGCGCCGAGCACGGCAGCATCTTCGCCGACCACGCCGTCACCGCCAAATTCAAGCTCGGCGACAAGGTATGGGTCACCCCGTTCGACATGGGGACCTGCGCCAATTTGCACGACTATATCTTTGCCGCGCGTAACGGGAAACTTGAGGCCGTTTGGAATGTGCAGGCGCGCGGCCACTACAGGTAAGACCGTTCCCGCGGGGGAGTCTAGATGAACGCCCCCTTTTGAATCCGCATACGCAACGGAGAGCACAATGCCCGCAGAGTACAGGCCCGCAATCGGCACACCGGTATCCCATCTCGACACACCTTGCCTGGTGGTCGACCTGGACGCATTCGAGCACAACCTGAACATCATCGCGGACACGTACCGCGACAGCGTCTGCAAGATGCGCCAGCACACCAAGAACATCAAGAGCCCCGCGCTGGCCCACAAGCAGATCCGCGCCGGCGGCACGCTGAACGGCGTGTGCACCGCCAAGGTCTCGGAGGCTGAGGTAATGGTGCAGGGCGGTGTGCATGATATTCTGATCCCGAACAACGTCGTCACCCGTGAGAAGATCGCCCGCCTCTGCGCCCTGGCAAAGGAGGGCGACATGAAAGTCTGCGTGGACAACACCGAGAACGTGCGCACGATCTCGGACGTGGCTGAGGAGTGGGGCGTAAAGATCGGCGTGCTGATCGAGGTGGACACGTCCATGGGGCGCGGCGGCATTCGCAACGTGGCGCAAGGCGTGGAGATTGCGAAGCTCGCTTCCAAACTGCCTGGCGTTGCGTTCAAGGGCGTGATGAGCCACCAGAGCGTCCAGGGGAAGCCGGACCGCGAGACACGCGTCATCGAGGCGCACAAGTGGATCAAGAAGGTGATGGTCGTCAAGGACGCCATCGAGGCGGAGGGCATTCCCGTCGAGATGGTCTCCAGCGGAGAGACCTTCTGCTACGACATATGCACGGAGATACCGGGCGTGACGGAGGTTGAGGGCGGGACGTACGCCCTGATGTCCACCGGCTTCAGCTACATGACGGAGTTCAAGATCGCCGGCAAGGTCATGGGCACGATCGTCAGCACGCCGCGCCCCGGCGTGGCCATCGGCGACGTCGGCGTGCACGCCATGGCCGGCCCCAGCGGCATGGTCCCCACCGTGGACGGCCTCCCCGTGGTTACCGTAGAGTCGATCCACGACGACCACATCGTCCTCAAGACGGACGGCAAGACCCAGCTTGTCATCGGCGACAAGTTCATGCTGCTGCCGGCCCACCAGGACATGCTTGTCAACCGCTGGGACCAGTTCATCGCCTTCCGGAACGGCAAAGTGGAAGAGGTCTGGGACATCCCCGGCCGCGGCTGCTTCCACTAGGGAGTGCAGGGGCGGGAGGTGTCGCCGCTCCGAGCGACAGATTGGGTGGCGGCCCTTTTCTTTCTCCCCCTTTGATGGGGGAGATGTCAGCTCTTTGGCTGACAGAGAGGGTGATCGGGGAGGTGGTGTGGCGGGGGTGTCTCGGATTTCGTAGGGGCAATCCCACCGTGGTTGCCCCGGCTGTTGGATCGATGACCCAGGCTGTTGGGCCGATCCCCGCCCCGGGTAGGCACAGTGGCCTACCCCTACGTTCGGCAGCGAGCGGGAGCCAAGGCATTGAGCCGAACAGCCGCCCTCACCGGTCCGCAAAGCCGGACTCTCCCGCGGAGCCGGGAGAGGAACTATGCAAGCAGCAGAACAGCCAGCACCCTCACCAGCCGCCGCGAGTCTGCCTTCACTAGGGACTCGCTATGCGCTGAACATCGGTCTCCTGGAATGCTTCAATGTCCGCGAAGGCGGACATCCGGCGAGAGATTCGCGACAGCGAACCGCCGCCCTCAGCGGCGAATTTATTCGGCCAGGTTCTCGTTGTGCTGACGTCCTTGTTCGCCGAGGCCCGAGCCCTGGGTGGACGCGGTGCTTTGCCCGCGCCGCCCGCGCCTCTAGTGGAAGTACCGCCCCGAGTCCACCACGATGTTCTGGCCCGTCACGCTGTCCGTCTTGCAGAATTCCACCACGAGTGACGCCACGTCGTCCTTTTCAGCGGGGCGCTTGAGTAGCGACGACTCGATGGAGCGCTTCTGCGCCTCAGGCGGGAGGTTGCCGGTCATGCGCGTCTCCGTCATGTAGCCGGGGGAGACGCAGTTCACCAGCACGTCGGGCGCCAGGCTGACGGACATGCACCGCGTGAGGTGGTTCAGCGCGGCCTTGGATACGGCGTAGGCGATTGACGAGCCGGAGGGGTAGAAGCCGGCGACGGACGACACGTTGACGATGCGCCCGGACTTCTGCTTCTTCATGTGCGGCGCGACGGCCTTGGTGCACAGGAACGGTCCCGTCACGTTGGTCGTCTGTATCTTGTTCCAGTCGTCCAGAGTCAGCGCGTCGAGGTCCGTGAACGGGATCCACTTGTTGTACGCGGCGTCATTGACCAGGATGTCAACCTTGCCGAGCCTTTTGACCACCGCCGCCACCATGGCGTTCACCTGCGCCTGGTCGGTCACGTCGCACTGGAACGCCTCGGCCCTGACGCCCTTCTGCGCCAGATCCTTTGCGAAGACCGTAGCGGCGTCCTTGCTGGTCGCGTAGACCACTGCAATATCCGCGCCCTGCTCGGCCAGCGCCAGGCAGATGCGCTTGCCCAGGCCGCCGCTCCCTCCCGTGACGACGGCGACCGTACCCTTCAGCTCCATTGGTGTCCTCCTGCGTGCCCCTGTGTGCTTTGTGCACGCCGGATTATACCACCGCTACCGGGCCTCCACCGCCTCCGGCTCAGGCGACCTTCTCATCGCGCGTTCGGGCCTTTGAGCCCACCACGAGGCCGGCCGCAAAAAAAAGAGGCCGTGGGCGCCCACGCCCACGACCTCTTTGTCAAAATTCGTAATTCCTAATTTGTAATTCGTAATTTCCTACGCGCCGCCCGCCACTGCCGGCACCACGCTGACCTCGTCTCCTGCCTTGAGACCGGTGTTGATGCCCTGGAGGAAGCGCACGTCTTCACCGTTGACGTAGATGTTGACGAAGTTGCGCAGGTTACCGGTGTCGTCGCAGAGCCGTTCCTTGATGCCGGGGTACTGGGTCTCCAGCGAGGAAATCACCTTCTGAAGGGTGTCTCCCTCCACCCTGACCTTGTCCTGGCCCTTGGTAATCCGGCGGAGAGGCGTTGGGATCCTCACCATTACGCTCATTTTCGAAAGTCCTCCAGTCGTCAAATTACTATCCTTCAACCATATCGCCCGAGACAGGATCGATCCTGACGCCGGTCGATCCTACCCATTCGAGCGCCTTTGTGATTTCATCCTCTTCGCCCTCCATCTCGAGGACGACCCAGCCCTGGTCTTCCCGCACGTCCGCCCTGCGGATGTTAGTTACAACGTCGAACTTGCGGCCGAGCACGTAGATCACCGGCTCCGTGATGAGCTCCGTTGAGAACGTGAACTTGACGCGTCTCCTTGTCTTCATGCCGCCTCGTTTGTGTTACTTCTTTTTCGCGGCCAACGCGGTCTGGAACGATTCGTAGTTGGGCGTGGTGTAGACCGGGTCCACCAGGTGCTCCACCGCCTCCTGCGTCTTGAGGCCGTTGCCGGTGATGTACGCCACTGTAAGCTCGTCCGGCCTGATCTTGCCCTGTTCAACGAGGCGCCGCAGGGAGGCGATCACAACGCCGCCCGCCGTCTCTGTGAATATGCCCTCAGTCTCGGCAAGGAGTTTGATTCCCTCGGCGATTTCGTCTTCGCGGGCTGCCGCAGCGGCGCCGCCGGAGGCCTCCAGCGCCTTGAGCGAGTAGAAGCCGTCGGCAGGGTTGCCGATCGCCAGCGACTTGGCGATCGTGTTCGGCTTCACAGGCTTCACGTGGAACGAGCCCTGGTCGTAGGCCTGCACCACCGGCGAGCACCCCTCGGCCTGCGCCACGTACATCTTCGTGTCCACGTGGTCGATGAGGCCGACCTCTTTGAACTCCTTCAAGCCCTTCCATATCTTCGTGAGAAGAGAGCCCGAGGCCACCGGCACGATGCAGTGGTCCGGCGCCTTCCACCCTAGCTGCTCCACGACTTCGTATGCGAGCGACTTGCTGCCCTCCGCATAGTACGGGCGCATGTTGATGTTTACGAAGGCCCAGCGGTGGTTGTCCGCCAGCTCGCTGCAGAGGCGATTGACCTCGTCGTAGTTACCGTCTACCGCCACAAGTGTAGGGCCGTAGATGGCAGCGCCGAGGATCTTGCCCTTCTCCAGGTTGGCGGGGAAGAATACGTAGGTGTTCAGTCCGGCCTTTGCGCCGTGCGCCGCCACCGCGCCCATCAGGTTTCCTGTGGACGCGCAGGCGAGCGTGTCGAACTCGAACTCTATTGCCTTTGCGGAGGCGACGGAGACGACCCTGTCCTTGAACGAGAAGGTGGGGTTGACGCTATCGTTCTTGACGTAGAGGTTGTTCAGCCCCAGCTTTCGGCCAAGGTTCTTGGCCTTGATGAGGGGTGTGAAGCCTGTCTGCATATCGACGGCGAACTTCGCGTCTACCGGAAGGAACTCGGCGTATCGCCACATCGTTCTTGGGCCATCGGATATCTTCTTCCGGCTCGTCGCCTTTGCGATCGACTGGTAGTCGTACGCTACCTCAAGGGGGCCGAAACAGAAGTCGCAGACGTATATGGGCTCAACTGGATACTCTCTGCCGCACTCGCGACAGGCAAGACCTTTTACATTAGCCAACTGCAACACCCTCCAAGGCTTGAAGACAGCCTCGCGGAGGCTGTGCTGAATTCGTAATGCGATATACACCCAGCATAGGAATGGTAACGCCCACCCATGGGGGTGTCAAGGAAGCGCAGCTATACGAAATGAGATGCGGTTTGCTCCCGGAATGGTGCACAATTGGACCCGCCGGACTTTATGCGATGACCGGTCCGCGGCATATACTAGGGATGAAACATCTGGAGGCCGAGAATGTTATCAGGCAGACGACTCTTGCCTCTGTTCCCGCTGAACCTGGTGCTCTTTCCAGGGGCGTCCACGCCCCTTCACGTCTTTGAGGAGCGCTACCGGCTGATGATGCAGCGCTGCCTGACGGACGACCGCCGGTTCGGCGTCGTGCTTATCAAGGCCGGAAAGGAGGTGGGAGAGCCCGCCGAGCCCTTTGACGTTGGCACGCTTAGCCGTGTGGCCGAGTACCAGCGTTTGGAGGACGGGCGCATAATCATGCGCGTCACCGGCGAGCGGCGCTTCCGCATTGAAAGGCTGACCCGGCTCAGGCCGTACATTGAGGCCGAAGTGGAAATGCTGGAGGAGGGCGCCGGCTCCCCGCTGGGCCCGGAGGAGATAGCCGCGGTGCGGGACGTTGCCGTGCGGCACCAGCGGCTAGTGCTGGGGATGCGCGGCGGGTGGGTGAGCGACGTGAAGCTGCCGGTGGACGCGGTCGAGCTCTCTTACCACCTCTGCGCGCTCGTGCAGTCGGCCATGCAGGAGCGCCAGCGCCTGCTGGAGGAAGACTCGCCAGCCGGGCGAATCCAGAAGGCCGTGGCGGTGCTCAACCACGAGATCGAGGTGCTCAAGGAGCACGTCGCCAATGAGCTTCGCAAGCGGGTAGGGGGCTAGCCGGTCAGGAGTCCAGCACCTCTATTCGCAGTCGCTTGTTGATCTTCCCCTTGCTCTCGTGGCCAACTACTTTTATGCGGCCTACCTCCCTGGTTGAGGCCACGTGTGTCCCGCCGTCCGCCTGCGCCTCCAGGCCGTGAATGTCGATCGTCCTAACTTCCTTGATGCCCTCGGGCAGGAGATTTATCTTCGTGCGGATGAGGTCCGGGTTTGCGAACGCCTCCTCGCGAGGCAGCACCTGTACGTGCACCGGGCGGTCCGCCTGCACCTCCCGGTTGATGCGCTCTTCAACCTCGTGGGCGAAGTCCTTCGACATGTTCTCCAGCTCGAAGTCCATGCGCGCTGAGAGAGGCTTCATGTCGCCGCCGGTCACCTTCGCGCCGTAGTCCCGCCACACCACGCCACACAGGATGTGCAGCGCCGTGTGCGTCCGCATGAGCTGGTAGCGCTTCGCCCAGTCCAGCGCCCCGTGCACCCTCGTTCCCGCCGGCGGAGGGGGCGCATCCAGCTCATGCACGACCTTACCATCAGCGCGGGACACCTTTGAGACCCTGTACTCCTTGCCGCCTGCGACCAGCGTTCCAGTGTCGCAAGGCTGCCCTCCGCCGCCGTAGAAGAACGCCGTCCGGTCCAGAACAACGCCGTTCGCCGTCGCCTCGACAACCGTGGCGTCGAACTCATTCATGTACGCATCGCGGTGGCAAAGCATGTCGGTCATGTCGGCACGGTCTCCTGGTAGGCACTTCAAGGACTGTTCCACACCGCAGGTTACCACTTCTTGTGGTGTGCGAGAAACCCGGTAGTGGTCTGGTTGGGCTAAAATCGTGCGTGACTGATTTCGGTAGGGGCAGGTCTGAGACCTGCCCTGGTTGCGTATGTATGGCGCCGCAGCAACCGGTCATCGCCGTTTACAGGCTACCCCTCGGCGTTCCGTGAGGGCAGGTCGGAGACCTGCCCATACCGCGGAGGGCCGCGCCTTTCATTCGCCAATGACCGCCTATGGTAAAATTCGCCCACGGAAATCGTTACCCGGAGACATCTCATGACCTCGCGCAGCTACGACATTGCGGTAGTCGGCGGCGGCATCGTCGGCCTTGCGACGGCTATGCGGCTGGCACAAGAGTATCCCAAGGCGAAGGTCGCTGTCCTGGAGAAAGAGAAGGACATCGCCCTCCACCAGACGGGACACAACAGCGGCGTCATCCATGCGGGTATCTATTACGCGCCCGGCTCCCAGAAGGCCAACTTTTGCTCAATAGGCGGCAAGATGCTCCGTGAGTTCTCGGACAAGCATGGCATCAAGTATGAGATGTGCGGCAAGCTCATCGTGGCGACCGACGAGAGCGAGGCCCCCAAGCTGGACGACCTCTTCAAGCGCGGCACGGCCAATGGGGCGATAGGACTGGAGATGGTGGGCCAGGAGCGGGTTAAGGAGATCGAGCCGCACGTCATCGGCGTGAAAGGCATCTTCTCCCCCGGCACAGGCATCATCGACTACAAGGAAGTCTCCCGGAAGTACCTCGAGCTTTTCAGGCAGCACGGTGGGGAGTTGTTCACAGAGTCAGGCGTCAAGGGCATAAAGGGTAAGGACGGCAAGCACTACCTTGAGACGCCTGAGAGCGAAATTGCCGCGACCTACGTCATCAACTGCGCGGGCCTGCACTGCGTGGACGTGGCGAAGATGCTGGGCCTGGAGACCGGCCTGCGCATCATCCCGTTCCGGGGCGAGTACTTCTCGCTGACTCCACAGAGCACGCACCTCGTTAAGGGGCTCATCTACCCGGTGCCCAACCCGAAACTCCCGTTCCTTGGCGTCCACTTCACCAAGCGAATCGACGGCAGTGTCGAGGCCGGCCCCAACGCCGTGCTCGCCTTCGCGCGCGAGGGGTACAACAAGTGGAAGGTTGAGCCGGGCGAGGTCTTCGGCATCGTGAAGTACGGCGGCTTCTGGAAGATGGCGAAGGTGCACTGGAAGTCCGGTATGGAGGAGCAGTACCGCTCAAAAGTCAAGGGCTCGTTCGTCCGCTCCCTCCAGAAGCTGGTGCCGGAGATCACCGGCAAGGACCTCTGGCAGCCCAGCGCAGGCGTCCGCGCCCAGGCGGTGAGCGCCAAGGGCGAGCTCCTCCAGGACTTCCGCATCGTCGGCACGCCGAAGTCCATCCACGTCCTGAACGCCCCTTCCCCCGCGGCCACGTCGTCGCTGGCGATTAGCCGCTACATCGTGGACCAGGCGAAGGACGCATTCGGGCTTGCGGAACTAGCGGCCGCGAAGCCGGGCTAGGGCCAACCCCAGCTACGCCTCCATTGACGAAAAGTGAATCTGTTTATATATTTGACGTATCGGCGCGGGAGTAGCTCAGTGGCAGAGCTCTTGCCTTCCAAGCAAGATGTCGCGGGTTCAAATCCCGTCTCCCGCTCCATATCCCTCACCCTGAAAGGTTCCATTTTTCGCCGGAACTTCGCGATGTTAGGCCCAAGGAAGCAATCCTTGCTCTACAACGCGCCGGCGGGGTTCTCCGCAAGGGTAAGGGCGACCACGTAAACATTAAGATGCCAAACGGGCAGATAGTAACCTTTTCCGGGAGGAAGGACCCGATCAAGATCGGGCTCTTGCGGGCAATGCTCAAGAAAGCCGGAGTAAGTGAGACGGAGTTCGTCCGGTTATTGGGAAGGAGCTAGGGTGGAGTTTATCGTCGTCTTGCGCAAAGCCGAAGAAGGCGGATACTGGGCGGAAGTTCCCAATCTGGAAGGCTGCTTCACGCAGGGAGATACGGTCGAAGAGGTGTTGAATAGCGCGAAAGACGCCATCTCCTCTCATTTGGCCGCGCTGGCCGAAGACGGCCAGGTAATCCCAGAGGAAGGTCGGGTAATCGTCGCTACGGTCCGGGTGCCGCAGCCAGTCTAACAAGAGCTTACGTACACTAGCCATTTGAATGGCCCCGACTTGGTCGGGGCCATTCTGTGTCTACGCGCCCGCGGTCTTCTTGCGCCTCGGCCGCTTCCCGTATTCAGCCGTCTCTGACGTCTCATTAATCTGACTGACCCTGGTCCTCAGCAGCGATTCGAAGATCTTCATCGTCACCGCCTCGCTGATCTCCTCGATCTGCTCGGTGGTCAGGACATACCGCTCTGTGGACGCGGCTTCCGAGCTGCTCTCAAGGCGCCGGTCCAGCCCATCGTAAAGCAGTTGCCGAGCTAAGGTCGTAATTCCTACGTTCGTGGCTTCAGAAAGCCGGTACAGCTTTTGCTTGTAGTCCTCATCGAGCCGAAGGGTTAGGGATATGGTAAGGGGCTTTTTGACAACGATCGTGGAAGGGTCTACCTCTTCCCATCCCGGCGTGTCATCCGTTATCTCATGCGTCGACCAATACTCCGCGGCCTCATCGCGCGTCATCACTCCGGTACTTTCTATGCCGGCCTTTTTCAGTTCTCGTTTCATTTTCCCTTACCCTTGCGACCTGCCATTCGGCGTTCCGTGACGCTGGCGTCCCGCGCAGTCACGGTGTACCATTCACCTTGATCAACGTATTCCAGGACAACGAACAGGTACCTGCCGCCTAGTGTCTGCCCGATAACGATCGTTCGACCCAACCGATTGTAGGTGTGTAATACATTCTCGACGGACTGTTCAACCTCGTCCGGCCGAACGCCGTGGCGGCCGACGTGCTCAACAGCCTTATCATCCCAAAATAGCAAGAAAATAGGCATCGAGTACGGCTCAAATGTATTACAAAGTGTGCCATTAGTAAAGGGGTTGTGTTACAAATCTCTTTACCAATGAGGCTTTTACCGCCCTTCGAGAATCCCCTTGAGATTGCCGCCCTCGTCCTTCCAGAACCTCCAGAGGGTGGCCAGGTCTGTGCCGAGGATGAAGTGGCGGACGCCCATGTCGAGGTACTTCTTGGCGTCGTCGGGCGCGCCGATGGCGACGCGCGGGTGGACCTTGTACTTGAGGGCGGTCTTTATCATGCGGTCCATGCCGTCCTTGAGCTCCTGCGCGTCCCACTGGCCCGGCTTGCCGACGCTCAGGGAGTAGTCGCCCGGTCCGAACTGCACCATGTCCAGCCCCTCGACGGACAGAATGGCGTCCAGGTTTGCGAATGCTTCGCGCTTCTCAATCATGAAGGTGATGACCGTCTCGTCCAGCGCCTTGACGTAGTTCTCCAGCCCCGCGAGAAAGTAGTCCGCAACGCGCCTGTCACCGTATCCCAGGCGTCCCTTCCCCTTGGGCGTGTCGGAGCGCGCGGCCGTAATACACTCTTTGGCGTTTTCTACGGACTTGATGTCTGCGAAGCATATGCCGTCAATACCCGCGCCGATGGCCTTCGCGGCGAGGAAAGTACGTGGCTCCTGGTCGAATTTGATCATGGCGCCCATGCCCGGGAACAGGGCCACGGTGCGGGCGAAGTGGTCAAGCCAGTCGAGGTCCCAGGGTACGTACTCCGCCTGGTACTCTACGTAGTCAAAAGTCCCCGCGTGTCCGAGTATTTCGATTACGTCCGCGGACTTTATCATCACGTTCGTGCTTACCGTGGGCTTTCCGCTCCGCAGCTTCTCGCGCAGGTAGTTGGGTCGCATGCCAAAACTCCCTTTCTTTGAATTTGCCATATCTTCTCACATTCGGTAGAAAGCGGCATTGTCCGATAGTTCACTCGCGACTATAATCCGTGCGAGTCGAAATACGCCTGCCGGCGCCGGCAATGGAGGTCGAGATGACCGAGAAGAACGCAAAGTACAGGATAGCTGTAATCGGTGGGGGCCGCAAGGGCACGCAGCATGCCCGCGCATACGCGCTGAACCCGAAGGCCGAGATTGTTGCGATTGCAGATATGGACCAGGAGAACCTGGAGCTCTTCAAGAAGCGCTTCAACCTGAAGAAGGGCTACACGGACTACAGGGAGATGCTCGCGGTTGAGAAGCCGGACATCGTCGCTCCAATCCTGCCGGTGGCGCCGAACCCGAAGGTTGTTGTGGAATGCGCATCCGCTCCCGGAGTGAAGGGCATATTCTGCGAGAAGCCCGCCTCCGTGAGCCTGGAGGAGGCTGACCGCATGGTGGAGGCGTGCCGGTCACGCAATATCAAGTTTGCGGCCGGCGACGCCTATCGCAACTATCACCAGCTCTGGGAGGCTCGTAAGGTCATAGAGTCCGGAGAGATAGGCGAGGTGCAGGCCATCAACCTGTACCAGCCTACCGACGAGATATCCGGCGGCGGCTGCCAGGGCCTGAGCGTGATGCGCATGTTCGCCTGGGACGACGAGATAGACTGGCTCACCGGCTGGGTGCGACACGACCCGTGGAGTGATAACGACCAGGGCATGGGCGGTTACGTGCGCTTCAAGAACAAGATCGAGTGTTTCATTCACCTCAAGCCGAACGCGAAGAGCGGAATCGAGATACTGTGCTCCAAGGGCGTCTTCTGGTCTGACTGGACCACCTTCCGGATGTGGAAGATGAAGGACAAGGGCCGCCTGCTGCACGATATGGAGGAGATGGTGGGCCGCTTCGAGGACGCGGAGGGTTGGGGCCCCGGCCTGGACGCCGAGGGCTGGGTGAGCATGTCCACCCGGCAGGCAGACAGCATCCAGGCTATAATCGACGCTGTTGATACGAACACTGAGCCGCGGTGCAGCGGCGACAACATGCGCCAGGTGCTGGAGATTGCCATCGCGATGCGGGAGTCGCACCAGAAGGGCTTCATCCCGGTGAAGCTGCCCATCCAGGACCGGAAGCAGAAGATCGTCCCGCACACCAGCCGGCTGGAGAACAAGAAGCCGCTCCTGGGCCACACCGAGTACTACAACCAGATGCGGCAACGCAAGGAGGCGTAGCATGGCGGAGGCGAAAAAGGCGAAGTATCGGGTGGGCATGATCGGCGGCGGCAGGAAAGGCACCCAGCACGCCCGCGCCTATGAGCTCAATCCACGGTCGGAAGTGGTCGCTATCGCGGACACGGACCCTGAGAACCTGGAGCTTTTCAAACAGCGCTTCAAGCTCAATACGGGCTACTCGGACTACCGGGAGATGCTCGAGAAAGAGAATCTGGACATTGTCGCGCCCATCCTGCCTGTTGGGCCGAACCCGGACGTTGTAATCGGCTGCGCGCGGTCCGGCAAGGTGAAGGCCATCTTCTGTGAGAAGCCGATGGCTATCAGCCTGGAGCAGGCGGACACGATGGTGGAGGAGTGCCGGAAGCGAGGCATCAAGTTTGCGTCGGGCGACGCTTATCGCAGCTTCCAGTAGCTTTGGGACGCCAGGAAGTTGATTGACGCCGGTGGGATCGGCGAAGTCACCTCGATCAACCTTTACCAGGGATCGCCGCAGATATCCGGCGGTGGGTGCCAGGGCATCAGCGTCCTGAGAATGTTTGCCAACGATGCTGAAATAGACTGGCTAAGCGGATGGTGCGGGGGCGACCCGTGGAGCGACGGCGACCAGAATATGGGCGGCCATATTCGCTTCAAAACGGGACTGGACGCGTTCATTCACAACAAGCGGGCATCGAAAAACGGCATAGAGGTCATCGGAGAGAAGGGCGTCTTCTACGCCGACTTCGAAAGCTTCCGTCTTTTCAAGTACAGGGGGGATGAGAAGAGCAGGCTGTATTCGGACCTTGTCGAGGTCCCGGGTCTATTCCCTGACGCGAAGCACTGGGGGCCGGACCTGGACGCAGACGGTTGGCAGAGCATGTCCACGCGTCAGGCGCACAGCATCCAGTCGATGATCGACGCGATGGACCAGGATATCGAGCCCCGCTGCAGCGGCGAGGATATGCGCAAGGCGCTGGAGATAGCGATCGCGTTCCGGGAGTCTCACCGCCGTGGCCACGCGCCAGTGAAACTGCCCATCCAGGACCGCTCGCAGAAAATTGTTCCCGTGGACCGCCGCCTTAAGAACAAGAAAGAGACGATGGGGGAAGCGGCGTACAAGGAGTCCATCAGCAGCCACACAAGAGCGCGCACGCCCGCAGATTGACAGGTGCACGGAGCGGGCGTAGTCTGCGTGAGGTTTGGGGAAATTCCTGGTGGGGTTGTTACTGGCGCTCGACGACCCACCCTCATCCGGCCTTCGGCCACCTTCTCCTTCAAAGGGAGAAGAGGGAATGCGCCCTGCCGCCCCACCCAATCACCCTCTCTGTCGCGTCCGCCGCGGCGGACGACATCTCCCCCATCAAGGGGGAGACAAAGCCGGGGACGGTCCGAGGGGCTGCTTCCCTCCTCTCCCTTGAGGCACCCCGATGAATCGGGGTGCCTCAAGGGAGAGGAGGGGCTAGCGCATGACGCTCACATTATCCAGCGAGGTAACCTATGACTCAACTCAATCCAGCCCGGGCGGCCGTTGCAGGGCTGCCTTCCATAAAGGCCACCAAAATCTCTGCGTCACCGGCGTGGGCGCTGATGCAGCGCCAGCTGATCGACCTGATCAATGAGGCCGCGCCCGCAATGATGCGGAAGTACTCTGAGCGCGGCAGCAACGCCTACTTCGCCGACGACGTTGACGACCAGTTCGAGATGTTCCATAACTGGGGGACGTTCTACGCCATCGGCGGCGGCGAGCACGTCCTGGACCTGGCGCTGGAGAAGTGGAACGCCGTAGCCCGCTGGAACGACGACTCCATCGTGAGCCGCAAGCGCCACTCAGAGTACTGGCACGGCGACCTGCGCCAGTACAACCAGCAGATACACAATGAGTACTACAACCTGGCCACGCCCGGCGGGGCAGACTGGCACCACATGGGCGAGGGTAACCAGGCATTCTACGCCTTCGGGCTGGCCGACCCAACGATCTCCGAGAACGTGCGCAGGGCCAGGCGGTTCGCCGCGATGTTCATGGGCGAAGACCCGAAGGCCGATAACTGGGACCCGAAATACAGGGTCTTCAGGTCGCCCATCATCACTAGCGTCGGGCCGTACAGGAACGCCACAGTGGAGTTCGCCAAGGCGTGGCTCCAGGGCGGTGGACGCCGCTGGAAAATCGGATGGTATCCTGAGTCGCCGGTGCCCACAGGTCTCCGATCCTCGCTGTACCCCGTAGTCAAAGACCTGGAGGTCAACTGGTTCGAAACGGAAAAGCGACGAAACCAGATACTCGAGATATTCAACCGCGTCGTCCTGGACGGCGATGTTGCCAACAGCCTCGCCGCGACCGCCCTCATGACGAACGCGTACCTGTACACCGGCGACGAGAAGTACAGGAGGTGGGTGCTCGAGTACGTTGAAGTGTGGATGGACCGCATCCGCAAGAACAACGGCATCATCCCGGACAACGTGGGACCGCACGGCATCATCGGCGAGCACCGCGAAGGGGTGTGGTTCGGCGGCCTGTACGGCTGGAACTACTACATGGGCATGAACGTAATCTTCCACGGCGCTACCGTCGCATCGGAATGCGCTCTAATGCTCACTGGCGACTACGGGTACCTGGACCTGCTGCGGTCGCAGCTCAAGATGCTTTTCAGCCACTCCTACAAGAGGGCGGACGGCCAGCTAATGGTCCCGACGCGAGCCAGCAGGGACGGCTGGACGCACGACACGGCCGGCAAGCCGCGCCCGTTCCGCCTGCAAGACATCGCCCACCTCTACCACGCGTCGCAGTCCGCCGAAGACCGCTCGATGATTGAATGGCTCCGCGCGGGGGACGTGGTCCGCGACTGGAACGCCATCCCCAGGCGGCACGAGAAGAACGAGGGTGAGGCCGAGGCTGCTCGCTTCCAGTACTACCAGGGCCGCAACCCCGGGTGGCCGGAACAGACCCTCAGCCAGGATTACCAGATAGCGGTGGAGGCCTTCCGCAAGATCGTGGAGGAGAAGCGCGACCCGGAGCAGCAGATCGTTGAGAACGCCAGCCCTGGCGACCCGATTATCACAAAGGGCCTCGTGAACACCACAATGGGTTCCCCGCAGAACGTCTACTGCGGCGGCCTGCTGCGGGCGACGGTCCGGTACTTCGACATCGATAACAACCGCCCGGGCCTGCCGGCGGATGTGGGGGCGCTCGTGGACAGGCTGGAGCCGCGGTTGGTGGGCATCCAGCTTGTCAACACCAGCGCTACCGAGACGCGCAACCTCATCGTCCACGCAGGCGCGTTCGGCGAGCACCAGTTCACAGAGGTCACATTCCGGAAGGAGGGCGACGCCGGTCTGACTGCCACGCGCGTGGACGGCAAGGACTTCGCCGTCACTCTCCCGCCGATGACCTCGATTCACGTGGACGCCGGGCTGCAACGGTTCGCCAACAGGCCATCATACGCATTCCCCTGGCACGGGGACCGGGTGCCAGTGCCGTTCGGATAGCTCCCTCCATTTCTCCCCCTTGACGGGGGAGATGTCGCCGCTTTGGGCGACAGAGAGGGTGTTGGGGCTGAGGGCTGGGGGCTCTGAACATAGGGGCAATCCCCCGTGGTTGCCCCGGGGTTGGGACCGGATCTAAGGGCGAGGTCATGGAGCCGAACAGCCGGGCAGGCACGGGGACCTTCCCGTACGTGCAGAGGAAAGCCAAGGCAGGAGCATCTTGTGGTCAAGGTTGTTCTTATAGGCGATTCGATTCGTATGGGCTACCAGCCATTCGTTGCGAAGGCGCTGGAGCACTTCGGGGAGGTGTGGGGGCCGGCGGAGAACGGCGGCACAAGCTCCAACGTGCTGGCCCACCTGGACGCGTGGGTGATCAACAGGCAGCCGGACGTTGCGCACATCAACGCCGGCCTGCACGATATCCGCCGGTGGTACGACGGTGGGTACATCAACGTGCCGCTGGACACGTACCTATACAACCTGGAGACCATCTTTCGGCGAGTCAAGTCCGAGACGAAGGCGCGCCTGGTCTGGGCCACCACTACGCCGGTGCACGAGGCGAAGCACAACGGCGCGCACGAGGAGGTGGGCGACTTCGAGCGCTACAACGTCGATCTCCAGCAGTACAACACCGCCGCCCGCGCTCTCGCCGAGAAGATGGACGTGGAGATAAACGACCTCTACCAGCTTGTCACGGACAACAACCCGAACCGGATACAGATGTACGACGGAGTCCACTTCAAGGACGAAGGCAACGCCATCCTTTCGAAGCGGGTCGCGGACATCATCAAGGGCGGCTGGAAGTGGAGGTGGTAGGCAATGGCGAAATCTGCCGTTGAGCTTAACGGCGTTACCTATCGGATGCCGACCAGGCCGGTCATGGTCGTGTGCATCGACGGCGGAGATCCCTCTTATATCCAGCACGGCTTGAAGCGGGGCTTCCTGCCGAATATCGCGGCGTTCGCTGCCAAAGGTTTCTCCGTCGTGGCAGAAGGCGCCATGCCTAGCCTGACCAACCCCAACAACATGTCCATAGTGACAGGTCGCCCCCCATCTGTGCACGGCATCTCCGGGAATTACTTCCTCGACCCTGCCACCGGCGCAGAGGTCATGATGAACGACCCGTCTTTCCTGCGCGCTGAGACCATCCTTTCCCGCTTCTCCCAGTCCGGAGCGAAGGTGGTGTCGATCACCGCGAAGGACAAGCTCCGCCAGATGCTGGGCAAGGGGCTGGACTTTGGGAACGGCTGCATCAATTTCTCGGCCGAGAAGGCGGACAGGGCGACGAAGGCGGAAAACGGGATCGATGACGTGCTCCGGTTCGTTGGTCTGCCGCTTGCGGACGTGTACTCCGCCGATCTATCCCACTTTGTCCTTGAAGCTGGCGTGAAAATCCTCGAGAAACACAGGCCGGAGATCATGTACCTGTCGCTCACGGACTATATCCAGCACAAGTACGCGCCGGGGACGCCGGAAGCCGACGACTTTTTCGCTAAGCTGGACCACGCCTTCGGCCGGCTGGCGGGGCTCGGCGCGGTGGTGGCGATCACTGCGGATCACGGGATGAGCGATAAGTCGAAGCCTGAAGGCTCCCCGAACGTGCTGTACCTGCAGGACGCGTTGGACGCCGAATTCGGGCCGGGCCGCACCCGGGTAATCCTGCCGATCACCGACCCTTACGTTGTGCACCATGGCGCGCTGGGCGGCTTTAGCCGCGTCTATTGCGGTGTGGGAGTCCGCCCGCGGGACGTCCAGGCGTTCGCGCGATCTCTGCCGGGCGTTGAGGCCGTCTACGACAAAAAGACCGCGTGCCGCACGTTCGAACAGCCAGCGGACAGGGAAGGGGACGTTGTCGTGATATCGAACGCGAACGCGGCGATAGGATCCTCGCAGGCGAAACATGACCTTTCGGGACTGAAGGGGCACCGGCTGCGCTCGCATGGCGGCCTGGCGGAGCGGCGCGTGCCGGTTATCCTGTCTTCGCCCCTTAGCGCCGCCTACAGGCAGCGCGCGGCAGCAGGAGTCCGAAGCTACGAGATCTTCGACTACGCAATCAACGGGACGTAGGGGCGTTCTATGAACCCCCTCGTTGGAGTGGAATACCGTTGATGCCTACCGTAATCCTTGGCAACCAGGGCGTTCATAGAACGCCCCTACGATAGCTGCCTCCAACATAACGTATCTATTTATTCCTGAGGGATTACATGTACGGCAGCAGGCGCATGATCTACAAAGGCAAAGTGATCTCGCTGGTCGAAAACACGGTCAACATCGCCGGCAAGGAGATCAGGCTGGACCAAGTGGAGCACCCCGGATCGGCGACTGCCGTCCCGGTGTTGCCGGACGGCCGGATCATCCTTATCCGCCAGTACCGGTTCGCGATCTCTGACTGGCTCTGGGATATACCCGCCGGCCTCCTGGAGCAGGGCGAAGCGCCGGACGCATGCGCCGCCCGCGAAGTGGCCGAGGAGATCGGCTGGACCGTCGGCAAGCTTGAGTCTCTAGGCTCTATCGTCACGTCGCCGGGCTTCTCTAACCAGCGCGTCTTCATGTTCGTCGCGCACCTGCAGACTCAGGTGCAGCACTCCCGCGAGCACGGCGAGATCATGACGATGCATACGAAGGACTGGGCCGAGATTGAGGGCATTCTGGCCCGGAACGAACTCTTAGACGCGAAGACGCTCGTGGCGCTCTACCGGTACGAAGCGATGCGGAGGCGGTAGGGGCCGTCTGAAACGGCGCAATGGCGTCTCGAACGCGCAATATCCAGTTGACGCCGATCTCTCTGGGGCGGCGTGATTTGGAGAGCGCTGAAGGCGCGAGATAATTTACCCCAGGGTGCAGCCCACGTAGGCTTTGCGGAGTGGGCGTAGCCCTGGGTACCGGACCGAAGAATATCCTAACGGCCTTGTAAGATAAAAAGAGACTGGCTGATGTATAAAATGTGAGATAGCGCGGCAGGCCGATCAGGCCTTGGTCCGACATTGTCGAGACCGTCCTTCAGCGAGGCCGCCGCGCAAAT
>VGZY01000021.1 GCA_016872355.1 SAR202 cluster bacterium
ACACATGTCGCTCGCTGACACCCATCAGCTCAGCGGCCTTACTTGCCTCGCAACGCCCCTCCAGAACAAGGTTCAGTATCTGTGCTCTCTTCGCTTCTCGCTCGGTCAAATGTAGTCCTCTCATGGACTGACATATTCACTGAGCAGTTACCTACTGACAATATCACTGAGCAAAGACACACGTTCGCCATTCCCGTTGACATGCCTGTACCCCAACCTTATACTCCCGCCACTATGGCATTCAATCTGCTGATACTTACCTCCAGCATCAAAGACAAGCGTGAAAAGGACGCGGTCAGGACCTGGCCGGACCAGCTCCGCAAGCGCCTGCCGGACGTTCGCGTCACACTCTGCGAGAGCGTGGAGGAGGCCCACCGCCACATTGGGGAGGTAGATGCTGCGTTCGGGGACATCGTCCCAGAGCTATTCTCAAAGGCGAAGCGGCTCCGCTGGATTCACTCTCCCAGGCAGGGCCAACCGCCGGAATACTACCACAAGGCGCTCGTGGAGAGCCCCGTGCAGGTCACGATACCGCGAGCCATTTTCTCCGACCATATCGCCCACCAGGTACTGGCGTATGTCCTGTCATTCTCCCGTGGGATCCACCACTACGTGAAACAGCAGGCGCTGCACCAGTACGGCCCCAACCACCCGGTGACCTACCTGCCGGACTGCACGGCGCTGATAGTCGGGATGGGCGGCATCGGCGTGGAAACGGCCAGGCTCTGCGTTCCATTCGGTATGCGGGTAATCGGCATCGACGCGCGCCGCACGGACCCTCTCCTCGGCGTTGCCGAGATGCACGGCCCATCCTCGCTGCATTCGCTGCTCCCGCAGGCCGACTTCGTCATCCTAACCGTCCCGCACACGCCGGAGACCGAAAAGATGTTCACGATGCGTGAGTTCAAACTGATGAAGCGGAGCGGGGTCTTCATAAACGTCGGCCGCGGTGCGACGGTGGTGCTGGACGACTTGACGGACGCTCTAAATTCCGGGACGATAGGCGGCGCGGCGCTGGATGTGTACGAGATCGAGCCGTTGCCGGCGGGGCACAGGTTGTGGGACGCGCCCAACACGATTCTCACTCCCCACATGGCGGGCGAGGGGGCGTACATTGACGACCGCCGGCGCGAGGCGTTCTTCGAGAACTGCGCGCGCTTCATCAAGGGCGAGCCGCTGAAGGACGTGGTCGATAAGCGGATGAGGTTTTGAGCGACATGAACATCTTCTTCGTGGTGATACTGGCCGCGCTGATTGCGGAGTTTGTAATAGAGCTTGTGGCGGACTTCCTGAACCTCCGCGCTCTATCGCACGAGCCCCCCGCGGAGCTGAAGGGCGTTTACGACCCGGAGAAGTACCGGAAGTCGCAGGAGTACACGCGCGTAACGACCGGCTTCGGCATCATCACCGCCGGCTTCAGGCTGGCCGTCGTGCTGACCTTCTGGCTGGCCGGAGGGTTCAACGCCCTCGACCAGGCGGTAAGGGACCTCGACCTGCCGGTAATCGTGAACGGCATACTGTTCGTCGGTGTGCTTGCGCTTGCGAGCGGCCTGCTCATGCTCCCATTCGAGGTGTTTCACGCCTTCGTGATAGAAGAGCGGTTCGGATTTAACAAGACCACTCTGAAGACGTTCATCCTGGACCAGGTTAAGGGTGTCGCGCTGATGATCGTCGTCGGCCTACCGGTGCTGGCGGCGGTGCTGGCCTTCTTCGAGTACGGCGGCGACCTGGCCTGGCTGTACTGCTGGGTGGCGGTAACGGCGCTCATTCTGGCGCTCCAATACGTGGCGCCGACGTGGATCATGCCCCTGTTCAACAAGCTCACGCCGCTGCCGGAAGGGGAGCTCCGCACCTCGATACTTGACTATGCGAAGTCCTTCAACTTCACTCTCAACAACATCCTGGTGATGGACGGGTCCAAGCGGTCGACGAAATCGAACGCCTTCTTCACGGGTTTCGGCCGGAACAAGCGGATTGCGTTGTTCGACACGCTGGTCAAGAACCACACAGTGCCCGAGCTTACGGCCGTGCTGGCGCACGAGATAGGCCACTACAAGAAGCGCCACATCGTGCAGGGCACCGTCATCGGCATCCTCCACCTTGGCGCGCTTCTATTCCTTTTCTCCCTGTTCCTGAGCTCACAGGGCCTGCACGACGCTTTCTTTATGGACGAAAAGTCCGTGTACGCCGGCATCGTATTCTTCGGCCTGCTCTTCACTCCGATTGAGATGGTGCTCTCCCCAATCATGCACTGGCTCTCCCGCCGAAACGAGTACGAAGCCGACCGGTGGTCCGTGGACACCTACGGCAAGCCGCAGGAGATGGCCGAGGCGCTTAAGAAGCTATCGTCGGACAACCTCTCCAATTTGTCTCCGCACCCGATGTACGTCTTCCTGCACTACACGCATCCGCCGCTGCTCCAGCGCGTGCGAGCGATTGAGAGGGCGGGCAGTCAGCAGTCAGCAGTCGGCAGTCGGCCAAACGAAGACGGTGGCACGAGGCGCCAGGGATAACGTATGGCAGTCGCGAGCTACAGAGAACTCCGTGTGTGGCAGGGCGGGATTGACCTTGTAAAGGACATCTACCGCATAACCAGGGCGTTCCCAGCTACTGAAACCTACGCGCTGTCGAACCAGATGCAGCGGGCGGCCGTTTCAATTCCATCAAACATCGCCGAGGGATATGCTCGAAGGCGAGACAAGGAATACTCCCATTTCCTGAGTATCGCACAGGGTTCCCTGGCAGAACTCGACACACAGTTGGAAATCGCCAGGCAACTTGGGAACCTGGCCTGGGACGAGCATGAAAAATGCGTGAGGCGCTCGTCGCATTGGGAAAGCAAATATATGCTCTCAGGCAAGCTCTGGCTCGTGAAGGGTCTGCGGCCCACAGACCGGAAGGTTAATTCCGGGCTGCATTCTCCATTCTGGCCGACTGCTGACTGCCGACTGCTGACTGCCTCCGAGGAGCTCCGTTGACCGACTACTACGGCCCCCACAAAGTCCGCTTCGTCAAGAACGTGCTCATCCCCATGCGCGACGGCGTGAGGCTCGCCATGGACATGCACATGCCGGAGGGCGACGGCCCCTACCCGCTGGTGTTCGTGTACCAGCCTTACCGGAAAGACGACCAGACGCCGTTCACCGGGCCGATGCATTATTTTGCCACGCACGGCATCATTGGCGCGTTCATCGATTGCCGGGGATCCGGCGCCAGCGAGGGCATGAACGACGACGAGTACCGGCCTATTGAGCTGCAGGACGGCTATGACGCGATTGAGTGGATAGCAGCCCAGCCATGGAGCAACGGCAAGGTGGGCATGATGGGCGTTTCCTACAGCGGCTTCACCTGCGTGCAGGTGGCCGCCCTCCAGCCGCCGCACCTGGCGGCGATTGTGCCGATCATGTTCACGGACGACCGGTACACGGACGATTGCCACTACCGCGGCGGCGCGATGCGCTGCTACTACGACATTGGCGCGTACGGCGCATCGATGATCGGCATGAACTCCATGCCGCCGTACCCCGAGTACAGCGGGGCGGACTGGGCGCGGCTGTGGGAACAGCACCTGGCGGACAACGCGCCGTACATCCTCACGTGGTTGGCGAACCAGACTGACGGGCCGTACTGGCGTCCCGGCAGCGTGCGAGGGCGCTACGGGGATATCAAGGCGGCCGCGCTGATGATAGGCGGATGGCGGGACGGGTACTGCAACGCCCCGCTGCGATTTTCCGCCAACATGTCAGCACCGAACAGGGTGGTCCTGGGCCCCTGGAACCATTCCGGCCCCAGGACTGAAACGCCGGGACCCGCGGCGGACCATTGGCCGGAGGCGCTACGGTGGTTCAGGCACTGGCTGATGGGCGAGGCAAACGGGGCGATGGACGGGCCGAAGGTGGCCGTGTACGTGCAGGCGTATGACGAGCCGCGCCCAATGCGGACCGCGACCAGCGGATACTGGCGAGCGGAGCCATCGTTCCCTGTGCCGGGTGCCCGTACAAAGACCCTGTGGCTCTCACCGGGCGTACTGTCGGAAGATGTCCCGGCCAAGGCCGCGACTCGCTTCGAGGAGTACAGGTACCGGCCGACGGTCGGGATTGCAGGTGGCCTCTGGAGCGCAGGCGTACCCTACGGCCTTCCAACGGACCAGCGGGCCGACGAGGCATACTCCCTCACCTATACCACCGCTCCGCTTTCCCAGCCACTGGAGATCATCGGCATGCCGCGGGCGGTCATACACGCGGATTCCACCGCGCCGGTGATGGCGTTTGTGGCGCGCCTATGTGACGTTGCGCCGGACGGCACAAGCGCCCTCGTGACGATTGGGGTGCTTAACGGCACCCGCCGCACTTCGCTGGAGCGGCCGGAGGCCATGACTCCCGGCGAGGTTTACGAGCTCTTCGTAGACCTGGATGCTACCGCGTGGCGGTTCGACAAGGGGCACAGGTTACGGCTTTCCATCAGCAGCGCGGACTTTCCCAATCTCTGGCCTACGCCGTACGACGGGATAAATCGGCTGTACATGGGCGCGCTCCGGCCCTCCCGGTTAGATTTGCCGGCCGTGCCGTTGCGAAATGGCGCAGGCGACGCGCTGCCGGGCAACGAGTTCGATCTCTTTGTGCCTCCCACTGCCAATACCTGGTACCAGGGCGAGCCTGACAACCCGCCATGGCAGATAGTCCACGACCTTCTCAACGATCGTACGGGGCTGAAGCTCGACTTTGTGTCAACGTACAGGGGCGGAAAGTCGATGGTGGCGACTCGGACATCGAAGCTGACGGTGTGGGCGAGCAACCGCGACCCGTCGGACGTATCGGCGGTGGGCCAGCACCTGCGGACCATAAAGCGGCTGGACGGTGTGATGAACATCGATACCAGCGCCAACCTTACAAGTACGGTGGACAGCTTCCATCTTTCGATCCAGCTGAACGTGAAGGTTAACGGGATGCTGCACCACCAGGCGCGATGGGCCAGGAGCTACCCGAGGGCACTGCTGTAGACTAGCTGGGGCTTGAAGTGTCAGGAAAAAGGGAAGCCCTTCCGGAATTGCCGGGAAGGGCTTTATTGTGGGGTTCTTGAGAGTGCCCCCGCCCGGAATCGAACCGGGGCACACGGTTTAGGAAACCGCTGCTCTATCCGACTGAGCTACGGGGGCATGCGGGACCATTCAATTCTAGCCTATGCTGCGGCCCATGGCCAGACAGGCGGCGGCGTGGCGGGGCGCTGGAAACGGGAGTGCCCCCGGCGGGACTCGAACCCACGCTCCCGGCTCCGGAGGCCGGTGCTCTATCCGCTGAGCTACGGGGGCAACTACACAAATATAGCAGGATGGCACGCCCCTTCACAAGCCGAGTGCGCCTGGCCACGGTAATACTAAGGTAATACTGGGAATTCAGAATGGGCCTCATCACGGTGCCGCGAGTGACGAGGCTGGGCGGAAATGCATCCATTATTTTAGCCCGCAAGCAAGCTAAAGTATTGGATATTTTCATTTTCATCGACGTAATGCTTCCTGAGGTCGTTCGTCACGTTTTGCTCGCTTTCCACCAGGAACCTTCTCCGGCTGCCGAAACGGCGATGGCGGCGGTCGGACATCGCCGTAAGAAGGCCATTCAGGGGGGTTGACAACGGTATATGGCCTGAATATGATAAGGGCCGCTGTGGCGGGCAAGCCCTGAGTAGTCCGGCACCGGAGGGCGGTAGGGGCGGCCTGAAATCGTGCGGCCTAGTTCTCCCGCGGTAGTTCCAAATCACTGGAAATTTTAGGATAGGGGGCCAAATGAGAAAGCATTTTGCTTCGCGTGGCATCATGTTAGTGATGCTTATTTCGGTGTTTTCCTTCCTGCTTCTGATCGCGTGCGCCGGCCCTACCGGCAAGCCCGGTCTGCCTGGAAACCCTGGTAATCCCGGTCCCGCTGGCCCTCCGGGCCCCGCGGGTCCTCCGGGCCTTCCCGGTCTCCCCGGCAATCCCGGTAACCCCGGTGAGCCTGGTCACCCCGGCGAGCCCGGCCTCCCTGGTCCCACCGGTCCTTCGGGTCCTGCGGGCGTATCGCCCGAGGCCGCTCTTGCAACGTCGCCCAGCGGCATTGTATGGCTGAACCAGCCCTTGACGGTCTGGGGCTCCGGCTTCCAGCCGTTTGAGCCGGTCCAGGTCTACTTCAACCTGGGCGCCAGCAACGAGCCTAGCCTCGGCTTCACCGAGGCAAATGCGGGCGGCGCGTTCTCACTGACCGTTTCGCCGCTCGGCGCGCTGACCGGTGTGGCGAAAGCAGCCAACAAGGCAGCGCTTCTGGCCGCGCCTGTGGTAACGCTGAAGGCCCGAGGCGTTGACGGCACAATGGCCAGCACGCCGGTCAAAGTTGTCGAGACGATGCCCGTTCCTGTGGTCAGGCCCCCGGCGGCTGAGGCTCCTCTGGGCGCGAGCCTGGTGGCGGGCACCGTAGGCCAGGGCCAGACGATCACCCTGTCCGGCGCGGGCTTCCTGCCGCAGGAGAATGTTAACCTGTTCATGATCACCGGCGTGTCCGGCACGGCCAATGCTCCGGTCCGCGCGAGCATCGGCAGCACGGTAGCCAACAACATGGGCGCGTTCCAGATCACGATCACGGTCGCGGCCAACCGCGCAGTGGGTCTGTACACAGTCGAGGCCATCGGCCTTGATCTGTCGAAGTCTTCCGCCCCGCTGATCGTCGTCGCCCCGAAGTAGTCGAAGTCGGTACATCTGAATAGCAAACCGGTTATATAAGCCGGAGAAAGAGACCCCCTCGCGACGCTGAGGGGGTCTCTTTTTTTCCCCCGCCCACCCGCTGTCCCTATGCTAAAATCGTAAGGCCCCCTGAAATCCACACGGTGAATCACCCCGCATGAAGATCGGCGCATTTGAAATAGCAGAACCAGTCCCCGAGCTCAAGAATACCTGCGCAATCGCCATGCTGCGCCCGTGGGTGGACGTTGGACGCGTGGGCACGCTCGCCCTCAACAAGGTGGAGCGGCACCTGGGCGCCCGGGAGCTTGGCCGCCTGGCCCGGCCCGGCGTATTCTTGGACTTTACGCGTGAGCGCCCCAGGATTCGCATTGTGGAAAACCGGCGCATGCTGATCACGCCCAACAGCATCGTCCAGTATGCAAAGTTCGATAATTACAATCGCGACTTCCTCTTCCTCCACCTGCGTGAGCCGCACATGATGGGGGAGGACTACTGTGACGCTATTGTTGAGCTGCTGAAGTTCTTCAACGTGACGGAGTACTGCCGAATCGGTGGAATGTACGACTCGGTCCCGCACACGCGTCGCCTTCTCGTAACCGGCACACTGAGCGGGGAAAAGCTTCGCAAGGCAGGGCACCTCGTATCGCCCCGGTTAAACGCCTACCAGGGCCCAACGAGCATAGTTAACCTGGTGACTGAGGCTATGGCCGCTGCGAACGTGGAGACGACGAGCATCATGGTGCACATCCCTCAGTATGTACAGCTGGATGAGGACCACATGGGGGCCTACCGGCTCATCCAGGTCCTGGCTGCCATTTACGACCTTCCGGAATCGCTCGCGGACCCGGAGATGGGTAAGAGGCAGTACGACGGCATAGAGCTGGCGGTGGACAGTAATCCTGATGTGAAGGCCCTTGTGCAACAGCTCGAGGTGGAGTTCGACAAGGTCCAGGCAAGCCGGGACCCTGAGAGAAAACCTGCCCTGTCTGCCGATATGGAGAAGTTCCTGCAGGAAATGGCGGAGCGATTGGAGAACAAGACCAACAACCCTTCCGAGCCGCCCGAAGAGCACGGCCAGTAGGGCCGGTCAGGGCCGCACGAAGGGGCGGTTGGCCTTGAGGTCTCGGATGGCACGCGGCAGCGCCGGGAGAAGGTCTCCGGCGAGCATCCCCGCATCACCGATCTCCGCAGACGCTATCTCCCCTGCCAGCCCGTGCAGATATACGCCAAGCGCCGCGGCCTTTTCGGGGCTCAGCCCCTGGGCAAGTAGCCCGGCGATGGCCCCCGCCAGCACATCCCCGGTGCCTGCAGTGGCCATTGCAGGATTGGCGAACGGGCTGAGCATGGCCTGCCCCGTCGGGTACGCAACTACGGTATACGCCCCCTTGAGGACCACGATCTTGTTCCACTTCACCGCGGCCTCGATGGCAACGTTGGTGCGGTGAGTCTCCACCTCTCTGACCGTGCTGTTCAGGAGCCGCGCCATCTCCCCGGGATGTGGCGTCACTATGGCATCGTCGTTCAGGCGCTCCCACCATTGCTCGCCGCTCAAGCCGGCAAGGAAGTTGAGGCCGTCTGCGTCCACAACGGTCGGCGGAAGCTCCCGGTAGCTGCGCAGCATGTCCTCAATGAGCCGCACTGCGCTGGCAGACCGCCCCAGTCCGCATCCTATGAGCAGGGAGTCATATCCTTCAACGTTCGCCAGGATAGTCCCTGAGGCATTCTGCGCCGGCTCCCCCGGCGGGTCCTCAGGCAACGGCACGTACGTCGCCTCCGTCGCCTTTGCCGCGACCGCGGCCTGGATGCCCTGCGGCACCGCCAATGTCACCAGCCCCGCCCCTACCCTGCCCGCGCCTGCAGCGGCCAGGTAGGCCGCGCCGATGTAATTGACGGAGCCCGCCACGATGAACGCCCTGCCGAAAGTTCCCTTGTGGCTGAAGAGGGGCCTGGGCGGGAGAGCGGCGGCGGCCCATTTGCGGGTCATAAGCTCCAGCGGGATTTCGCTGTCCAGATCAGCCGGCGTGCCGATGTCCACAGCCTCGATCCTGCCGGCGTATTCTGCGCCCGGGGGCATGTAGAGTCCGATCTTGGGATACCCAAGTGTAACGGTAACATCGGCCACGACGCCTGCCGGGTCCACCTCCCCAGTGTCGGCGTCAAGCCCGGTTGGCAGGTCGAGCGCGACGATGCGCAGGTCCGGACGGTCCAGCTTTTCGGCCATGAGACGCGAAATTATCTCTTTGAGAGGGCCGTCTATGGCCCGGGACCTGCCGATTCCGAGGATGGCATCCAGCACCATATGCGCAGTATGCAGGCTCTCATCCAGCAGCACCAGCCCATCCTTTGTGAAAGCGTTGTGCACAGGCACATTGGCTTTGAGGAGACCAGACACCAGCGGATCGTGCGGTTTGCGGGGGAGGCAGAGAAAGACGGTCGGCCGGGCGCCCCATTCGTTCAGGTGCCGCGCCGCAACGAGCCCATCCCCGCCGTTGTTCCCGGGCCCAACGAGCACGGTAAGGGGCGCTTTCTTTACAAGTCCAAGATGGTCCCACACGCGGCGGGCAACGGCCAGGCCGGCGTTCTCCATAAGTGTTTGCGTGGAGATACCGGCTTTTTCGGAGCGGTTTTCCAGGTCCCGCATCTGGGCGGAGGTTACGATTTTCATACTGGTAATTTCAGCATACGCCTGTGGACGGCGTTCGCGCTATATGGCCGGAGGGGGAGGCGCATCCGCGCCGGCGCGGGTGGGCCTGAAAGGTACGAGGTTGCCGTGAAGGCTGTTACCGACGACGGTGGCGATGGCAGTGTCTTTAGAGTGGGAGAGGGAGACGGAGATATCGCTGAGGCCGATGCGCTCGGCGCGGGCGAGAGCGGTCCCGTGCAGCTTGATCGTGGGGGCCTTGCCGCACTCCCGGACAACCTCGATGTCCTTCCACCTGATTCCCCGGGTGCCTGTGCCCAGGAGCTTCATGACGGCTTCCTTGGCGGCAAACCGACTGGCAAGCTGCGGCGCACGTCCTCGGCAATAGGCAATCTCGGCATCCGTGTAGATGCGCTTCAGGAAGCGGTCGCCGTACTCGGCAGTAACTCTGCCAACTCGCTCTATCTCGATGATATCCACTCCATTGACTAGCATCCCTGCCCCCTGTGCGCTTGCGTCTAATGGAATGATATCAGTTTAAATGTCACCAGGAAGGGCTCGTGTCATTGGCGCTGTTGTTCGTGAGCCGCCGCTGTCCGGAGCCGTCTTCATTCATGACGAATATCTCGGCATCGCCGTCCAGGTAGGACGCAAAGGCAATCTGCTTGCCGCTGGGAGACCAGTCCGGCTGGTCGTCACGGGCCTCGTTATAGGTGAGGCGGGTCTGGGCCAGGTCAACCACGTTGAGAATGTAGATTTCTGCGTTTCCGTCCCTCTCCGACACGAAGACCAGCTCTTTGCTGGAGGGGGACCACGAGAGGCCGTACTCCGGGGCCGGGGTGCTGGTCACGCGTGTCTCCTGGTCTCCAGCAGCATCTACCAGGTAGATCTCCGGGTTGCCGTCGCGATCGGAGATGAAGGCGATGCGCTTGCCGTCGGGCGACCACACTGCGCTGTGGTCAGGGGTCTGCGTGCGGCGGAACTCGTTGACGCCGTCAGGGTTGCGGACATACAGACCCATTTGTGGGCCGGACTTGACTGAGAACACGATCGAGTCTCCGGCCGGAGACCAGTCGCCAATATCGTCGCCCGGCACTTGCGTCAGCAGAGTTGAGACGCCGCCGCCGGAGCTCACCAGGTACGGCACGGGCGTCCCGGCATCGATGGCAATATACGCCAGCCTGTTGCTGTTAGGGGCCCAGCGGTGGCCCGTATACTCGATAGGGCCGGCGACAAGGGCGCCGCGCCCTTCACCGTCCGTTCGCATGACCTCGATGGCGGTGTTGCCGCCTTCCATGGTCCGGAACGCGATCGCCTTCCCATCTGGAGAGACGCGGGGGTCGAACTCGCGGCGAGGGCTGTTAGTAAGGTTCGTTTCCTTGCCGTCAGAAGCGCGGATGGCGTATATTTCCTCGTTGCCGTCCCGGTCGGACACGAAGGCAATCGGCGCGGCGGAGGACTGGCACGCCGCGAGCGCCAAAGCCGGAAAAATCGCCGCACCCAGGAGCAGCCTGCCTGCCCTGTTCGGCCTGTTGGACACAGAGCTCTTGTGCCGTCGCCGCATGTCACCCATCCTGCATTGCCCTCAGATTCGCATACCTGTTGACATACAATACGAAACGGGAACGCGTACTTCAAGAAAGATTAGGTGGATATTCCTGCGGAATCAATGGTATTGCCCCAGCGGAGAGAGTTGCTTGACACCCCCCGTCAGGCCGTATATATCATTGGCCTCACTCCCTTGACCAGCGGCGCGAAACGGCACCAGTCCTATGCCACCCGAGGGGAGCGAGGTACCAATGCTTCTCCCCGCGATGCTCCTTGTGAAGGGCGGACCCAGTAACGGCGCAATCATTCCATTGCCGCCGGGCCAGTCCATTATGGGTCGCGCGCCCCAATGCGCAGTGATGTGGGACGATGCATCCGTATCCAGGCAGCATGCCTCCATCAGGACCGATTCCCACGGCTACACAATTACCGATCTCGGCAGCATGAACGGCACATTCGTAAACGGCAAGTCCATTGAAAAGGAGTCTCGCCGGCTCCGTCACATGGACCGCATCCAGCTGGGCGGCGCCGGCTCCGTCGTAACGTGGGTGTTCATGGAATCGCAGGCGACCGTCTCGCTTCCCAGTATCCAGGGGGCATAGCGGTCAGACCCTAGACCACGAGGACGGTTGGCTGTAACCTGTTACCGAGAGTCCACTTCGAGGCGCACATGGTCCGGAGAAGCGGCGCGGCGTTTGAGGAGCGTGTTGGACGCATCCTCATCGACGCGGGTTACGTAACTCAAGAGCAGATCAAGAAGGTCCGGCAGGTCTCAGAAAGCTCCAGCGACGGCCTCCTCGATACCCTTGTCTATCTCAAAGTCATCCCTGCAGACGCGCTCGCCACGGTCCTTACGGACAGGCTCAGGATACCTGTCGTCGACCTCAAAAGCGTCCAGGTGGACCCGAACGCGATTCGGACCGTCCCCGAAGAGATCGCCCGCGATCACGAAGTGCTGCCGATCGGCTTCGACCCCGACGGCTCGTTGCGGTTGGCCACCGCCACGCCCAACGACTTCCAGGTAGCTACGCGCATATCCTCGATCACCGGCCACCAGACCAGGTTCGTTCTCGCACTGGGTGGGCGACTTTCGGAGCTTATCGACCGCACGTACGCGTCCGGTTCAGTGCGCAGCGGCCATCCCGGCGCGAACGGCGCACCAGCCTCGCCGGCGGCCAACGCTCCTGCCGCCCTGGCGCTCTCCGGTGAAAACATTGCCGAAATGCAGGCTGTGCAGGCAGTGGAGACGATCACGCTCCAGGCCGTAAAGCGGCGCGCATCGGACGTGCACCTGGTGCCCACGGCGGATTCAGCGAAAGTCCTCTTTCGGTTGGACGGCGTGCTTCAGAAGGTGCTCAGCCTGCCCCTCCGCCTCCACGAGTCCATGATCTCCCGGATCAAGGTCCTTTCGGATATGGATATTTCCGAATCGCGGCGGCCGCAGGACGGCAGCTTTTCACTCCGCTTCGGCGAGAGGCGCGTAGACTTCAGGGTCTCCGCCGTAGGTATCACCTGGGGCGAGATGATGGTCATACGCATACTGGACCGCACGGGCGGACTCATGGGGCTGGAAGACCTGGGGCTGGATGCGAGCCCGCTCAAGACCTGGCGCCAGCTTCTGTCCTTGCCGTTCGGCATGCTCCTCGTATCCGGGCCTACCGGCTCGGGAAAGACGACAACCCTTTACTCGGCCGTGATGGAGCTGGTGGGCGACCGCGGCAACATCATGACCGTCGAAGACCCCGTAGAGTACCGTATCGAGGATATCCACCAGATAGAGGTGAACCGCGCGGCAGGGATCGACTTCCCCACCGGCCTCCGCTCCATCATGCGCCCGGGACCCGGACATTATCCTCGTGGGCGAGATCCGGGACGCGGAGACTGCGAAGACGGCCGTTGACGCGGCGCTCACGGGCCACCTGGTCCTCGCATCCATCCACAGCAACGACGCGTCGTCGTCCTTCGTGCGCCTGCTGGACATGGGCATTGAGCCGTACATGGCCGCCACCGCAGTAGCGGGGACGCTGGCGCAGCGCCTGGTCAGGAAGGTGTGCGGCTACTGCAAAGAGCCTGCCGCCGTTACCGAGGCAGAGGCATTTGCATACGAGGCGGAAATGCAGGAGCCTGCCACGCAGCTAGTAGCAGGCAAGGGATGCAACTTTTGCGGCTACCCCGGGTTTTCCGGACGCACAGGGGTTTTTGAGGTGCTCGCGGTGAGCCAGACGACCCGCAGGCTGGTAGCGGCGGGCTCCAGCGGCCAGGCCATCAGGGAACAGGCCCTGAGAGACGGGATGGTCCCCTTGCGCCGCGCGGGAATGCTCAAGTGCAAGGACGGTGTCACAGCCGCCAGCGAAGTGTTAAGGCGCGTCTATTTCGTGGACTAGCCTGCCGCCGAGGGAAACCATGCCGCTCAGTCATAGCGCAATCCACGACTACCTGGAGAGCCGGACGCCGATAGCAGACTTGCCGGTGGACTGGGAGCAGACGGGCTACACATCTGATGAGTTCAACCGATGGGCAGCCTCCCTTGAGTTCCCCGGATGGGATGGCGACATCGCCACCGAAGAAGAGGTCCAGGTCATCACGGCAATCCTCAATGCGGAGCCGGGAGACTACCTGCTGGATGTGGCTTGCGGGTACGGCCGTCACGCCCTTCCGCTTGCGGAAGGGTACGGCCTGCTTGTTACGGGCACGGACATTTCCGACGGCCTGATTACGAACGCCCGGCGCAGGGCCGTCCGCCGGGGCATCGACATCGAATATGAAGTCGGAGATGCCCGGGACATCCCCTGGGTAGACCAGTTCCAGCACGCAATGGTTGCGTTCAACTCGTTTTCTCTCTTTTCGCCGCAAGACGCCCCCCTTGTGCTCGGGCGAATTCGCAGGGCGCTCCGCCGCAACGGGCGGCTGTTCATGGACCTGGACAACAAGTCTTACAGCGTCAACCAGGTGACACACAGGAAGAACTGGTCCCTCTCGCCCCAGGGCCTGACACTCCAGGAGATCTACCTTCACGAGAAAAGGTCCGTCGAGGTCCTGCGCGACCTTCACTTCCCGGCGAGGGAAGACAGAGTGCGTGAGTTCCTGGCGTTCAAGCAGCTCTACTCCATAGAGGAGTTGACCTCACTTCTGCTAAAATGCGGCTTCAAGGCGGAGCAGGTGTACGGCGGTTGGGACCTCACTCCCCTCTCCAGACTGCGGCCGAAGATACTGCTGGTTGCAACCCGGCAGGACTGAGCAACGAAAGTGACTTAAGGAGACTCCATTGGGATTCGATACGATCATCCGGAATGGGACGATTATCGACGGCTCCAAGCAGCCGCGGTTCAAGGCGGACGTGGGCATAACAGGCGGCAGGATCGAAGCGATCGGCGACCTTGGCAAGGCGGAGGCGAAGCGCGTCATTGACGCGAAAGGGATGATTGTCGTCCCGGGCTTCATCGACATGCATTCGCACTCGGACCGGACGATCATCGACGACCCCGGCGGTGAGAGCAAGGTCCATCAGGGAGTGACAACGGACGTCGTCGGCAACTGCTCTTACTCCCCGTTCCCCGTCCCTCCGGGCGGCCCTCTGGGCGGCTACAAGTTCCAGACGACGAACGTAGAGTGGGGCTGGTCTGACCTGGCAGGGTGGGCGAAGATGATCGAGGAGAAGGGCGTCTCCATGAACATCGCCCCTCAAGCGGGCCACGCTGCCGTCCGCGCAGCCGCAGGCCTTCTGGACAATCGCCCTCCCACGCCTGACGAGATGGCGAATATGCGCAGGCTCACCGCCGAGGCCGTTGAGCAGGGTGCCTTCGCATTCACAACGGGCCTCACGCTGCCTCCCGGCAGCTACGCCACAACGGATGAGATCGTGTCGATCGTAGAGGCGATCAAGCCGTACGATGGCGCCTTCTACGCCACGCACGCGCGCCTCTGGGCAAATAACCACGTCGGCGCCGTCAAGGAAGCGGTAGAGGTAGGCAGGCGCACGGGCGTGCCCGTCCAGTACTCGCACATGGCGATCATAGACAGCCGCGTCTACGGCCAGGGCGAGACGATGACCGACCCCATTGAGCGGGCGCACGACCGCGGCATGGACGTTACGTACGACATGTACCCCTACACCGCCGCCGGCTCGCACCTGGCGCAGCTAATACCGGACTGGGTGCAGGAAGGCGGCGTGGTGAAGATGCTGGAGCGCCTCCGCACGCCGGCGATCAGGAAGAAGGCCATAGAGGACACGAGGAAGGGCTGGTTCAAGGGCCTCCCGTGGGAGTTTGACTCGATTGTCATCGCGTCCGTCTCCTCCGAGAAGTTCCATAGCATTGTGGGCAAGAGCGTTGCCCAGATTGCCAAGGAGCGCAAGGCCGACCCTCACGAGACTTACCTGACGCTTATCGACGAGAACGACAACAATGTGGGCGCCGTGTTTCACAACCGCGTGGAGGGCGACGTGCGCTACTTCATGGGCCACCCGCTCGCGATGATCGGCTCAGACGGCAGCGCCATCTCCCCCAGCGGGAAGTACAGCAAGGACAAGCCGCACCCCAGGTTCTACGGCACATATCCGCGCATACTCGGACGCTATATTCGGCAGAAGCCGTCCGTGATGACGCTGGAAGAGGCCATCTACAAGATGACGGCCTTCCCTGCAAAGCGAATGCGCTTCAAGGACCGTGGCGTGATCAAAATCGGCTACATTGCAGATATCACTATCTTCAACCCGGACACGGTCATAGACAACGCAACGTTCGACAATCCGCACCAGCTGCCCACCGGCGTGCCTCATGTGCTGGTCGGCGGAGAGCCGGTTGTTTCCAACGGCAAGCACACGGGCGCCCGGCCGGGCAAGGTGCTCAGGAGAGGTTCTTCCTAAAACTACCGCTATGAAAGTCAAACTGAAAAAGATAGTTGGCACGCTGGACGCCATGAAGGACCAGCAAACGGCTTACCTCCACAAAGTGACTGGAGAGGTGCTGACGTTTGACGAAAGTGTCCTGGAGTCCGCAAAGAACGGTGCCCAGGAAGGGGAAGGCGCCGGGTCCGAAGCTGTCAAGCGCGCCGCAGATGTGCTAAAGGACGCCGAGACTTTCGCGCGCCTGCCGCTGAAAGGGGACATCCATGAGTACAGGCTCATGTCCACCTTTGCGGACTCAATCACCAACAAGTCTGTAGCCAGCATGGTGAAGCTGTCCATAACGGGCAAGGGCGCGTTCCGCCGGTTCAAGGATGTGCTGCGCCGCTACGGCATGACCGAGCAATGGAACGAGTACAAGGAGCCGGCGATCGCAAAGGTTGCGCGGCGCTGGTGCGAGAGAAACGGCATCGAGTACGAGTAGCGGCTAACGCGCCCGCTCCAAAGGAAATCCGACACTCGAAACATGACCGGGCCTATCACACTGTGATGCCCGGTCTGATTCTGATACTGGTTCAGTCCAGACTCTGATGTATCCGGATTCTGCCGGTTTCCACAATCCACAGGGCACTGCCGATTGGTTTGCCCTTAAGCTCCTCGAGAAGATTCGTCACCATTCTCTCGAGTAAAGGGACTGTAGGATTGCGAGGCACTCTGATGACTGCAATGCCTTCAGTGTCCTCAGGCGGGAAGCGGGTTACGTCGGAGAAGTCCAGGTCCAGAGTTATGAGGCATCTTCGTTAGGCTATGCAAACGTCGTAGATAGACCTGTCCACATTGCCCGAAAGACCCTCATCTCGCACGGTATGTACGTCGTGGCCGTACCGCTCGAAGATACGCTGAGTGCGGGTGCCGAAGTTCTCATCAAGCTTGAACCTCACCCTGCCGCCTCAGTTGGGATATCGACGTACCGTTCACGCGAAATCTCCGCGCCGTATGCGATTGCGGCCCTGACGTCCTCCTCCGAGAGTTGAGGATACTCTTCAAGAATTTCCAGGATGGTCATACCCGCAGCAAGGAAGTCCAACAAAAGTGACACCCATATCCTGGTGCCCTTAATACAGGGCTTCCCGAAGCAAATATTCGGGTCGACCGATATTCTTTTTAGCAGCGGGTTTCGTTCCATGCCCTTACTATACCTTGTGGTACTTCGCGATTGCCACTTTCGTGCCGTCCGGCAGGCCCTCTACCGTGAAGTCCCCGAACAGCAGCGGCGCTTCTTTCTGAAGCAGGTCCAGCACCAGCAGGGCTAGGCGGCGGATCTCCCAGTCCGCGTAGGCAGCGCCGCGCATCTCTATGAAGTGGCGCCACGCCCGCACGTTGGCAGTAACGAAAATCTTCGTTTCAGTGGCGTTCGGCAGCACGGCGCGTGCCGCCTGCCTGATCGCCTTGCGGCGGTCGGTCGGATGCGGGAAAGCGTCCTTCGGCAGGCTCCTGTCCAGCGCGGCCACAAGGTCCTTGTAGCTGGCGGACGCGGCGTCCATCGCGCGCTCCAGTATTGCGCGCGCATCCTCCGTGCCCGGGCGGTCCGGCAGGAGCGCAGGCGGCACGACGAAAGAGCTGCTGTCCTCGTCCACATACCGCTGCGAGCGCTGACTGTACGCAAAGCCTGCGCGGTGACGCACCAGCTCATGCGTGAGCGCGCGAGACACCCCGGTGAAGACGAAGCCGTAGTTCACGTGCTCGAATACTGAGCCGTCCCCCTTCGCGAGCAAGTTCGTCACGAAGTCGGAGATGTCCTTGCGGCCCTTACCGAAGCTCATGTAGCACATCCTCGCAGAGACCTCGATCACTGCTGCGGACTCATCCTGCCCTGCCCTGATGCTGTCCGGAATGCCGGGCAGGGTCTCCTCTTCCAGGAACGCCGCAACCTGCTCCCAATCAATTGATGTGCGGGAGACCAGAAACACCTTGGGCTCGGTCAGGAGTGTCATTCGAAATTCCTTCAGGTTAATGGCCAATAGGTTAACATCCGGACACAGGACGCGTCACCGGTGACGGCACACTCCCCTTCTGTCGCCGCAGCATTCTATCTGGTATGCGCCGCAAATGTTATAGTTACTGCGGTGTCAGCTAACCGAAAGGGGGAGACTCGTGGCGAAACTAATAGCAATGGCTATGCTGGCCATCATGGCGCTGGCCTTGATGGGCTGCAAATCTTCAGGGCCCGAGGCGACCGCGACGCCCGCTGCAAAAGTGGCCAAGGCAGGCGACACGGTGGTCGTGCACTACACCGGCAAGCTTGTCGACGGGACCGTCTTCGACTCTTCCGGGGACAGCGACCCCATAACGTTCACCATCGGCGAGGGTAGAGTAATCCCGGGGTTCGAAAACGGGGTAATCGGAATGAAGGCCGGGGATGCAAAGACGCTGAATATCCCTGTGGCGGAGGCGTACGGAGAGTGGTCCGACCGGCTCGTTTTTGAAGTCGACAGGAGCGAGATACCGCAGGACATGGCGCCGGAGGTCGGTATGCAGCTTCAGGGAGACATGGCGGATGGGAGTGTAGGGATCTTCACCATCGTGAAGGTGGCGACTTCCACTGTAACCCTGGATGCGAACCATGAGCTCGCGGGCAAGGACCTGATCTTCGACGTTCGCCTCGTAAGCATCAACTAGTTCCCTGTAAGACTTTGACGGGCGCGAACACCTCACGCTGCCCGTAATCCCTGCGTTCCGGAGGACTCAATGGACCTTGGAATTTCGGGCAAGGTTGCCCTGGTAACCGGCGGCAGCCGCGGGCTGGGCCGCCAGTGCGCGCTTTCTCTTGCCGGCGAGGGCGTGAAAGTGGCCATCTGCGGGAGGACCCGGGAGACGCTCGATAAGACCGTCGCCGAGCTCAAGGCAAAGGGCGTGGAGGCGATCGGCGTTCAGGCTGACATCTCGAGCGAAGCGGACGCCGCGCCGCTGCACGATGCCGTTGTGAGCCGGCTCGGGCCAATTGACATCCTCGTGAACAACGTGGGCGGCAGCAAGAACAGGTCGGACATCGCCGGCACGTCGCTGGGGGACCTCAAGGCCACCTTCGATCTCAATGTGTATGGCGGTTACGAGCTAATGAGGCTCGTCATCCCGCACATGAAGTCCCAGAAGTGGGGCCGGATCATTAACATCTCCTCCATCTGGGGTAGGGAGCACGGCGGCAATGTTGGCTACATGTCCGCCAAGGCGGCGGTGATCGCGATGACCAAGCACGCCGGTCTCAGCCTGGCGAAAGACGGCATCACCGTCAACACGATTGCGCCGGGCTCCATCGACTTCCCCGGCGGCGGCTGGGAGCGCTACCGGAAGAGCAATCCGCCGGAGGTTGTGCAGGACTTTGTAAAGACCAACCTCCCGATGGGCCGCTTCGGCTGGCCTGAGCCCGTGGGGGACATGACGGCCTTCCTGGCCTCTACGAGGGCAGACCTGATAACGGGCGCGTGCATCCCTGTGGACGGCGGGCAGGGCCACACGATGATCTGACGCCGATCGACGGATAACACTTATTGAACACAAATCACGACGGAGTCTTGAATGCCGTTTTGCTGGCATTGCGGTAAAAGAACGGACGATAAGGACATTACCTGCGCGGCGTGCGGGAAGCAGCAGCCCGTTGTGCAGCAGACCGAGCCCGCTCAGGGGCAGGAAAACAAGCCCCCGACTGCGGCCGCCCAGGCGCGCGCCGGCGAAATGCCTGTGGTCATCCCGGTTGGCCGGGTGGCGATCATGGGCGTGCTGGGATCGGGCATCTACATGATCTTCTGGATGTATCTGACCTGGAAGCACTACCGGGACCATACGGGTGAGAAAGCCTATCCCGTGTGGCACGCCCTATCCATCCTGGTTCCCATATATGGCCTTTTCCGGGCGCATGCCCACATCAAGGCCTACAAGGCCCTGATGGATAATAACAACATCCCCAACAGCCTCAGCCCCATGCTGATGGTGCTGGTGCTGGTAATCATCAACATCCTCGCGACCGTGGTCCTCCCGCTCACGTTCAATCCCGAGACTCTGCGACCGCTGGACGAGCTTTCGAAGGATGCATCTCTCACCGTCTTCATACTCACTGCCATTCAGATCGCGATAACGACTGCTATTCTTGCTTCCGTGCAGGCCGACATCAACAAGTACTGGGAATCGCTGAAGAAAGCGACGGTCTCCAGGGCCCGGTTCAGCACCCTCGATATCGTGATTGCTGTATTCGGCCTGTGGGACCTCATCTGGACCCTTGGGCTCCTGGCCGCACTGGGAGAGTAAGGCGCGACCATGGCTGACATGCTAGACGAGGTCCTGGAATCGAGGGACGCGGAGCTTCTCACGACGGGCCTGAAGTTCACCGAAGGGCCGGTCTGGCACCCTGATGGCTACCTGTACTTCACGAACCACCCCGAGATCTGGCGGCTTGACCCCAAGACCAAAGAGCGATTCCCGGTGGCCCACAACAGCACGGGCGGCAACGGGATGACCCTGGACCTGCACGGCAGGCTTGTGGTGTGCGAGCCCTGGGGGCGTCGGGTCTACCGGCTTGAGGAGGACGGCTCGCGCACTCCCCTTGCCGTCACCTGGCGCGGTCTGCGACTGAACAAGCCAAACGACGTAATCTTCCGGTCGGACGGGACGATGTACTTCACGGACATGGGGTACTGGCCATACACGGTCGGCGTCGCCAACCCGGAAATACGGGCGAACCACATCTTCGGCGTGACGCCGGACGGCGAGGTATTCGCCGCCGCACCGTACGAATACCCCAACGGCCTCGCCCTTTCCCCTGACGAGCGTACCCTTTACGTCGCCAACACACGCTACTACAAGCATGTCGGAGCGTTCGATGTTCTGGCTGACGGCTCGCTGGCCAACACCCGCGTGTTCGCCGAGCTAGGGGAGCTCGAAAAGCCGGGAGTCCCGGACGGGCTGAAGGTGGACATGGAAGGCAACGTCTACTGCACAGGGCCGGGCGGCATGTGGGTCTTCGACGACAGCGGCGCGCATTTGGGCACGGTCATCCTCCCCGAGCTTCCCGCCAACATGGGTTGGGGAGACGACGATAACCGCTCCATGTACGTCTGCGCGCGCACTTCTGTATACCGGCTCAGGATGAAAGTGCCGGGCACAAAGTTGCCGCGGGCCAAGTAGCAGGACGGGTCTGACGAGCAGGACATGTCGGACTGGTCGGCCGGAGAGCTACAAATCGCGGTCGCCGCCCCTGGGGTCAAAGATGTCCCGGAGGGCGTCCCCGAGCATTGCGGTGGATAGCACCACAGCGCTAAGGGCGAGGCCGGGGAAGATCGTCGCCCAGGGGGCGACCTCAAAGTAGCGACGGGCGCCCTCGTTCAGCATTCGGCCCCAGGATGGATACGGCGGAGGGATGCCCAGTCCAAGGAAGCTGAGCGAAGTTTCCAGCACGATCGCCGCGCCGAAGAAGCCGGTGACCTGGGCGAGAATGATTGGGAGGCCGTTGGGGAGCACATGGCGCCCCACAACCCGCAGGGGGCTTGCTCCTATCGCCCTGGCAGCCTCGATGTACCCTTCTTGCCGCAACGCGAGTGTCGTCGCCCTTGCCAGCCTCGCCACCTGCGGGGCGAGCGCGATTGCGGCAGCGCCCGCGCTGCTGACCACGGCGGCCCCCAGGGACGTGCGCTCGGGACCCAGCGCAACCAGGATAACCATCGCAAGGACGAGCGGGGGGAACCCAAGGAACACGTCCACGACGCGCTGGACGAGCATGTCCACTTTGCCTCCGATGTACCCGGACGCCGCCCCCACCACGGTCCCGCCGACAGCCGCCAGGCCCACGCCGAGGAACCCCACGACCAGCGACACCCGAGCGCCGTGGACAACCCTGCTGAAGATGTCCCTTCCGAAACCGTCCGTTCCGAAGAGGTGATCTCCTCCGGGGGCGAGAAGGCGGCGGGCGGCATCCTGCTCAAGCGGGCCGTGCGCGGCAACAATATCCGCCAGAAGCGCGACGGCGACAAACACCGCCAGCACGGCAAGCGATGCCGCAGCCACCGGCCTCCTGGTTACCAGCGCGATGGCCCTCATGCCGTGTGGGATATCCTGGGATCAAAATATGCGTAGAGAACGTCCACCACCAGGCTGACGATCAGGGAAATGAAGACCAGTAGCGAGGCGAGGGCCAGTACCACGGGGTAGTCGCGCGCAAGGCCCGCCTGGACAAGCCCCCTGCCGATTCCCGGGAGGCCGAAGACCGTTTCGAGCACCAGCGCGCCGCTGAGAAGCCGCCCGAATTGCAGGCCGAAGACCGTCAGGCTGGGGACCATGGCGTTCCGCAGAGCGTGCCGGAGGACCACGTTGCGCTCGGTCAGCCCCTTCGCCCTGGCTGAAGTGATGAAGGTCTGGCTGAACGCCGATATCATGCCCGCGCGCGTCACCCGGATGATGTGCGCGCTATACTCCCAGGAAAGTATCACGGCAGGCCACACCATGATGAGCGCGTGTCGCCATGGGTCCGTCCACGGAGCAGCGTAGATGATGGGCGGCGACCATTGGAACACGAGCAGGAGCCCGAGGAGTATGAAGAGGGCCACCAGCAGGTCGGGCATCGCCATGCTGGCGAGCGTAAGAAGTCGAACGAGGTAGTCAGGCCATCTGTTTCGCCGGACCGCCGCCATCACGCCCAGTGGAAACGACACGAGCATGGACAACACCACTGTGTAAATGGCCAGAAGGAGGGTCGTCGGAAGCTGCCGGGCGATTATTGACCTGACGGGCTCCCGCGTTTCTAGAGAGCGGCCGCCGGGTTCGCCGCTGACGACGCTGAGCAGCCACCGCCGGTACTGCTCGTACAGCGGCCTGTCCAGGCCAAGCTCCTCGCGTAGCGCCTCCTGGATGCGCGGGGTCGCAGGAGCGTCTCCCGCTATGACGTGAACAACGTCTCCAGGCAGCGCCATCAGCGCCAGGAACACGAGGGCGGAAGCCAGCAGCAGCGAGAGCGGGACGAGTGCCGCCCGCCAGGCAATGTACCTAGCCACGACCGCCCGCCGGTGCCGTCATTTCGCCAGCCAGACGGTCGAGAAGTCGGTGTTGGCGTGGCCGTCAAACATCGGAATGGCCAGCCCGCGCACGTAAGACCGGTAGGCCACCTCGTCGACGGACTCGGCGATGGGGATTACGTAGGTTTGCTCAAAGAACAGGTACCGTTCAATGTCGCGCCACCGGGCAATGCGCTCCTCGGGGCTTGCGGCGTCGTTCAGGCGCGCGTACAGGGCGTCCACACTGGCGTCCTCGTGCTTCGTGAAGGCATCCGGGTTAATGCTGTAACGGCCGTAGACCGAGACTGTGGCCTCGGGAATAGAAGGAGGCGTCAGGCGGCCCTGCTCGGAATCGAAGTCCAGCGTCAGGCGGGCGGCGTTCCACTCCGCCTCGTCCAGCATTTGCAGGGTGAGGTCTATACCGAGCCCGGCAAGCTGGTCCTTGAGATATTCGCACGGGGCGGGATTGAGCGCGCGGCAGAGGTGGCCCATTCTGAATCCGCCCGCGTAACCTGCCTCCGCCATCAGCATGGTGGCCTCTGCGCGACGCGATTCCAGCGGCGCCTGGTCGAAGCCCGGCCAATTAACGAAGTCGCGGCGAATCTCCCCGTCGCCCGCGGTCGTTTCCAGTGAGGTCCAACCGAACGGCAGTGCAGCGGGGATTGCGGCCGGCTTGTCTATCCACAGCGCAATCGCGCGCCGGATGCGGGAGTCCTGCCACGGACCAGTCTTGAGGACGTTGAACGCCAGGCGGAATGTGCCTCCCTCGATCCTGGCAAACACAACGTCATCGCCCAGGTCCTTCACGTAGCCTTGCTTGCGCTCGGGAGAGAGGTAGTGGCCCTGCCCACGCGCGCCGCCGTCCAGCCGGCCGCTACGGAATGCGATGTCCATCGCCAGCGGCTCGGTCATGACAACGTAGTCGATCCCGTCCAGGTACGGCAACGGGCCTTCCGGAGATGTCTCGAAGTACCTATCGAAGCGCCGTACCTGCACGATCGTCCCCGGTTCGTACTTCTCCAGGGCGAATGGACCGAGACCAACCAGGCCGACGTCCAGGGGGCTCAAGCTCACCTCGCCGGCGTCGATTCGCGGCTGCATTAGGTGGCGAGGGTGTGCGATCTTGAACCTCGGGTTGGCGAGCGACTCGACAAAGTGGCGGTTTGGCGCGGCGAACACGACGCGCAGCCTGTCAGGTCCGGGCGCTTCGACCCGCTCAATCTCTCCAAGCTCCGCCTTGAAATACGCGGGGGCGCGGACCTTCTCCCCTGCCCTGGCCCCGAAATACGCGAGGTCAAGCCAGAACTTCGCGTCGGCCGCGGTGAACGGCGTGCCGTCGTGCCAGAAGACACCGGGGCGGATGTCGAACGACCACTCCGTGAAGTCGGTGTTGTGCGACCATGAGGCCGCCAGGTAAGCGCACACCTGCGAGGCATCCTCGCGGCACCGCATCACAAGGTTGCCCGGGCCGAAGAGGGCACCTCCGACGTGGTGTAGAGCGATGCTGCTCGTGCGGAGGGAGTCGAAGCCGGCGGGAGGGTCGCCCCTGTTGGCGAGGACGAGGGTGCCGCCGTACCTCACGGGCGATGCGGCAGCGCCTGTGGCAACGGGCGTGGCAGAAAGCGCGGAGGCATCTCGGCCGCAGGAGGCTGAAAGCAGGGCGAGCGCCGCGAGAGCAAAAGGGACTAGCAGCCTGGCGGCCACGCGTGGACCAACAACGTTCGGCAACCGGGCTCCTCCTGCTTCGCTCGGCTGTATGATGCCCCTGCCCGCAATGCGTGTCAAGGGAGACATGATCCGCGCGCTGCCTCCAGTCCCAAAACTGGGGTATAATCACCACCATCTTGCCGCCAGGAGGTCCCATATGCCCATTCGCAAGAACAGCCACCTCGCATCCATGCGCGCCGGTAAGCCATCGTCCAGATGTACTTCCCCTCGGAGATCTTTGTTGAGCTGCTTGGCCTGGCCGGGGTGGATGTGGTCATGTTCGATGGCGAGCACGGGATATTCTCACCCGGCGAGTTGGACAGCATGTGCCGCATCGCCGAGGCGCACGGGATGTCTACAATCGCCCGGGTGCCGGATATTGGGTACGGCACCATCCAGACGTACCTGGACCGCGGCGTTCAGCGGATACTGGGCCCGGACATCCAGAACAAGGCGGACGCGCAGCAGCTTGTGAACGCCTGCCGCTACCCTCCCATCGGCAGGCGCGGCACGGGCGGCGCTCCGAGGGCGATAGGCTATGCGGACGTTGGCACGGCGGACATGCTCAACCAGCTCAACTCCGAGATATTCGTTTGCGCCTTCCTGGAGAGCGTCGAGGCGGAAAAGAACCTCGAAGAGATTATGTCCGTCCCGGGGATAGACGGCTACTATGTGGGCCCGGCGGACTACTCACTGTCTATCGGCGTCACGGGCCAGCTCACGCACCCCAAGGTGAAGGAGTTCTCCGACCGCGTGAAGAAGGCTGCGGAGTCGCGAGGAAAATATACTTCGGCAAGGACCTCATATCCGTGGAGCGCGCCACCAACATGGTGCTCAACAGCGCGAAGGACCTGGTGGCACGGAACAGGGCAAGGCCAGGCTAAGGAGGGCGACACCGTGAAAGTACTTGTACTGGGCGCGGGGTTCGGCGGGCTGGAGCTGACGGCGACGCTGTCGGAAGCACTCGGCAAGAAGCTGGACCTGACTCTGATTGACCGCGAAGACTCGTTTGTATTCGGCTTCTCCAAGCTGGAGATAATGTTCGGCCGCGCGGCCCCGGCGGAGGCGCGCCACCCGTACCGGACGCTGGTAAAGCCTGGGGTGCGCTTTGTACAGGCTGGCGTGCGGTCCTTCGACCCGGCAGCGCGGCGCGTGGAGACGGACCGCGGCGCGTTCGAGGGCGACGTGCTCGTCGTGGCGCTAGGGGCGGAGGTGGACCCCGCCGCCACGCCGGGCCTCGTTGAAGGCGGCCACGAGTTTTACTCCGTCGCCGGCGCAACGGCCCTTCGCAACGTCCTGCCGAAGTTCGAGCGAGGCCATGCCGTAATCGGCGTCACTTCCACTCCGTTCAAGTGCCCTCCCGCGCCCAGCGAGGCGGCGTTCCTGCTGCACGACTATCTCACTGCCAACGGCCGACGTTCAAATACGAAGATATCGGTGGTGATGCCGTTCGGCGTCCCCGTGCCGCCTTCACCCGCGGCATCAAAGGCTATTCTGGCCGGTTTTGCGGAGAGGGGTATCGAGTTCGTTCCCGGAAAGCTGGTGAGCTCGCTGGACCCATTGAGAAAGGTCGCCACGTTCAAGGACGGCGGAGAGATTCCATACGACCTTTTCCTTGGAATACCCGTGCACAGGGTCCCGCGGGCGGTCTTCGATGCCGGGCTGACTGTGAATGGGTGGGTGCCGGTCAATCCGAAGAACCTCGAAACGAAATTCCCGAGCGTTTACGCCGTGGGCGACGTGACGAGCGTGGGAACGCCGAAAGCAGGCGTCTTCGCCGAAGGCGCGGCGCGCGTGGTTGCCCAGTCGATCATTTCGAAGGTTAGCGGCGGGCCGGGGCCGGAGGAGTACAAAGGCCAGGGCTCTTGCTATGTGGAATTCGGCAAAGGGACGGTGGGCCGCGTGGATGTGGACTTCCTCAGCGGCCCTTCGCCGACAGGGACATTCCAGTCGCCGTCCGAGGCGACGCGCGCGGAGAAGCGCGTGTTCCGCGAGAGCCGCCTTTCGCGATGGCTAGGGAGGGCGTGACGGGGACAACCGGTCTGTATGCGCGATGGAGAATCACGATGGCCCGCCTGTTGCTGTTTCCGCTGCTTCTTTTGTGCGCCCTGTCCATGGCCTGCGGTGTGGACGAGGAGCTCTACCAGGCTGCGCTGCTGGAAGCGGAGACCCTTCGCTCGCAGCTTGCAGTCGAGACGCAGCGGGCCGATGGCGCAGAGGCGACGCTGGCAGCGGAATCCGCCCGCCTGCAACGAGAGATCGATGAGCTGGTCGGACAACTCGAAGAGCGGGCCGGCCAGGTGGAGAGGCTAACGGGCGAGAACCGCGCTCTTGCCGGTGAACTGGACGCTCTTGGGAGCGAACTTGCCGGGCTGGAGGCGGCGCATTCCGTCCTCGAATCGGACCATCTGGCGCTCGGCGTCGAGCTGCAAGACGCCCGCGACGACATCGCGTCTGAACAGCGCAGGAACCAGGAGCTTACTGAGCAATTCGACGCGCTCGCGCTGGAGCACCAGGCGGCGGTGGCCTCCAACGCAACCCTGACTACGTCGCTCTCCGAGACTCAGACCGAACTGGCGCAAGCTTCAGAGGCCCTCGATTCCGCAACTATTGAACTGGAAGTGGCCAACTCTCTCTACGAAGCCCTTACAGAAGAACACGTGCTTGCCATAAAGGCCCGTGACGCCCTATCTACTGAGAATGCAGACCTGATTTCGGCGAAGGCCTCTCTCGAAACGGCGGTGCTTGAGCTAGCGGTCAAATACGACGGCCTTGTGGCGGACATCGGTGCGATAGAAACGCTGGGGAAGCGCAAGAGCACTCTCGCCGGAGAAGTCGTTGTGTTGGACTCGCAGGTCGTCTCGCTACGGCAAGACATAGCGCAGCTCGAGGAGCGCAGGCGGCCGCTGGTCGTCCAGTCGTACAGGAACAGCTTCCGCTGCACAGGCAGCATGGAGCCTAAGATAACCTGCCTGGACGAGGCGCTGTGGCTGTCCAATTTCAAGGCCGAGGATATTACGTTAGGGGCAATAGTCTCCTTCTATCCGACCTCGGACTGCAGTATTACCTCCGGCCCTGTCGCCCACAGGGTAGTGGACATACGGTGGCTGGGCGGCGCGTACTCTTTCCGCACCAGAGGAGATGCGGCTGACGAAGACGACGGATGCTGGCTGCCGTCGTCCAGCATCAATTCCTACCTGATAGACCTGTACAAAAATGTGCGCCCTGAGTACGCGGAGCTGCGGAACGCGGTGAACGCTGCGCGGGCCGATCTTGACGCGAAGGAGGCCGACTACCTGCAGAAGCTTCAGACCTACCAGCAAAAGCGGCTGCAGTACTGCGGCAGCCTGACGGGGACGTGCACGCTCTCCACCCCTCGCTATAATGAGATGCAATCGCTCTACCAGGCACTTGAAGCCGCATACAATGCGTACTCTGTCGCCTACTTCAACTACCAGGCGCTGATTGCCGTTGCGAAGGGATAACCATTGCCCTGAACGGCCTCTTGATGCCGAGACCTCAGAACAGGAGCACCCATGCCAATCGAGTTCCCGCCGCAGAACGGCGTGCGTTTCATAAAGAACATCATGATTCCCATGTCCGAGGGCACGAAGCTTGCCATGGACATGCATATCCCGGACAGCGCGGACTGGCAAAAGAATCCCCTGCCCGTCATTCTCGAGTACATACCCTATCGCAAGGACGACGTTCACCCCTACACCGGCTACCACAACCGCTTCGCAGAAAACGGCTTCATCGGCGCGCGGCTGGACTGCCGCGGCACCGGCAGCAGCGAAGGGACGAACGTGGACGAGTACGAGGTGCGCGAGCAGCAGGACTGCTACGAGGCTATAGAGTGGATCGCGAAGCAGCCCTGGTCGACCGGCAAGATCGCAATGTTCGGCGCGTCCTACGGCGGCTTCACTGCGGTACAGCTCGCCGCCCTCGCGCCGCCTCACCTCACGACGATCGTACCGATGGTCTTCACCGACGACCGCTACACGGACGACTGCCACTACCGCGGCGGCGTCTTCAGGTGCTACTACGACACGGCATTCTACGGCTCCATGATGGTCGGCATGAACGCTATGCCGCCCTACCCGGAGTACAGCGGCGACCGGTGGGCGGAGATATGGGAGCAGCACCTGCGCGACAACGCGCCCTATACGCTTACGTGGCTCAAACACCAGCTGGACGGCGAGTACTGGCGTCCGGGCAGCCTGACAGGGCGCTTCGACAAAGTGAAGTGCTCGGCGTTCCTGATCGGCGCCTGGCGCGACGGCTATCCCAACCCGCCGATGCGCACCTTCCGCAACATCAAGTCGCCAAAGAAGGTGCTCATCGGCCCGTGGAACCACTCGCGGCCTAACATAGCCATCCCCGGCCCGCAGATCGACTACCTGCACGAGGTCATGAAGTGGTGCGCCTACTGGCTCAAGGGTGAGAAGAACGGCGTAATGGACGAGCCGCCGATAACGTACTACATGCAGACGTACGACAGGCCGGACGCCGACCGCCACGACACGACCGGCTACTGGCGCGCCGAATACGATGCGCCGGTGGAGGGCGCGCAGCTGATGAAGCTGTTCTTGCGCGAGGACGGCAGGCTGGACGGCGCAGCGCCCAAGGGTAAGGGACAGAAGGACGTGTACGAGTACCGCCCGACCGTCGGCATCACCGGCGGCCTGTGGAGCGGCGGCATCCCGTTCGGGCTGCCGACCGACCAGCGCACCGACGAGGCCTACTCGGTGAACTTCACATCCGAGCCGCTCGCTGAGCCGATGGAGATACAGGGCCAGCCCGTCGCGAGGATACACGTGAGCTCCACCGCGCCCGTAATGGCGTTCGTCGTGCGCCTGACGGACGTGGCGCCTGACGGCACGAGCGCGCTCATTTGCAACGGCATCCTCAACGGCACGCGGCGGAAGTCGATGACCAGTCCCGAGCCGATGAAGCCGGGCGAGGTCTACGAGCTCCAGATCGACCTTGACGACACGGCGTGGCGCTTCCCTGCCGGCCACCGCATTCGCGTGTCGGTCTGCAGCGCGGACTACCCCAACCACTGGCCGACGCCGTACAAGGGCGTAAATACCCTCTACCGAGACGCCGCGCGACCGTCCAGCATCACCCTGCCGGTCATCCCCCTCAGCTCGGCCGAGGAGCCGCGCAACGCCGCGGTGAAGTTCGCGCACACTCCCACGCCCACGCCGGTCTTCAGCGGGCCGCCTGACGTTGTGCCATGGGAGATCGTGACGGACCTCCTCAACGACCGCTCAGGACTGCGGCTGGACTTCACCTTCAAGGCTCGCGCAGGAAAGTCGATGGAGGTAACTACGCAGAACAAGTTCGAGAGCTGGGCGAGCAACCGCGACCCCTCGGACGTGGTAGTCACCGGCAAGCACCTTCGCAAGATCGCGCGGCTGGACGGCGTGACGACGGTAGACACCTGCTGCACCATCCGCAGCACTGAGACGGCGTTCCACGTGACGGTGGACCTCGAAATCGAGGTCAACGGCCTCCCGCACTTCCAGAAGCGCTGGGTGGAGAGCTTCAAGCGGGAGCTGATGTAGGGAGCCTGTGGATCGTGTCGGAATGATAGACTGGGCACAGGAGGCGGAACGATGCGTGAAACACTTGTTGGTCTCAGGACCGATAACAAACAGCTCGTTGGAGTGATAACTCTGACCGTCGAGTTCAAGCAGGAAGACGGCCAGTGGGTGGCCACGTGCCTTGAGCTCGGCACTTCAACGTACGCTGAAACGCTGGAGGCTGTTCAGGCGGAAATTGCAGAGGCTGTGGACCTGCACCTGAACGAGGTCGCGCGCCTGGGGTTCGAGGATGACTTTCTCAAGGAAATGGGCGTCCCGATGTGGCGACCCAGGCAGGTAGAGGTGGCAACCAGGCGCGGCACAGACAAGACCAAGTCTGAGCCCTGGCTTGTAGGATCAACTACCTGAGGAGCCGGTGATTGGGCCGCAATGTTACCGGCAAACAAATGATCAGAATATTGGAAAAGGACGGCTGGACGCGGGGCGGTCAGCGAACGCACGGAATCTTTTTTCACAAGCGTTATCCCGGAGAATCGTTGCCACGCACTGTGATTGTGCCGGACAAGAATTCAGTGCTGCCGACAGGGACCCTGGGCGCCATACTCGGAGTAAAGCAGACGAAGCTCGGTAAGGATGGCCTGGAAGAAGTCATCGAGAAATACGGCCTAAAGTAAGACCCTCCCCCTCACTCCCCCACCACCGGCCAGCGGTGCTGGATATTGAACCCCATGCGCCGATAAAGCGACCGCCCTGCCCTGTCTATGCGCGCCAGCTCCGCCTCGGCGTCCACCCGCGTGAACTCGCCCTTGCGGAGGATGATCTCCCCGTCCACAATCACCGTGTGCACCGGACCGGAGCGGGCGCTGTAGAGCAGGCTGTTCATCGGGTCCAGGCCCGGGTGCCACTCCGGGCGCGTGCGGTCCTGGATAACGATGTCCGCCTTCTTCCCGGGCTCTATCGACCCCAGCTCGTCCGCTATCCCCATCGCCCTCGCGCCGTTGATCGTCGCCATCTCGAAAGCCTGCTCTGCCGTGATAGTGGGCATCACGCCGCGCGCCTCGCGGTGGATGGTCGTCGCCAGATACGCCTGGTGACCAATGTCAAAGGCGTCCGAGTAGTTGCCGGAATCGGAGCCGAGGGTGACGTTCACCCCCTGCTGCACCATCTCCGGGAAGCGGCCGAAGCGCGAGACGCCCATGCCCACGCGCAGCGAGGCCGCCGGGCAGTGGGTCACGCTCGTATCCGTGCGCGCCAGGACCGGCACCTCCATCTCCTCGGCGTGGATCATGTGGATAAGCTTCGTGGCTGGCCCCAGAACGCCGAGCTGCTCGAGGTATGCGGCGGCGGGAACGCCCTTCGTGTGCTCCAGGTAGTCGGAAACGTCCTCCGGCCCGAACGACTGGTGCAGGTCCATCAGCACGCCGCGCGATTCGGCAAGCTTCTTCGCCTCAACCAGCAGCCGGTCAGTGCAGCGGCCCATGCCTGCCATGCCCACGATGGCCCACACCCGGCGGCCGGCGACGCAAGGGAGCGCGTCGAGCTGCCGCTCGAGACTCCGCAGGCAGGCGTCCGTATCCCCTATCGAAACGGACTCGTGCGGAGGCACGTCCCAGCATATCTCGGACAGCCCGCCGCGAAGGCCCACCCTGTCCGCTACCTCCGCGGTAAGCTCAGACCTGAACCGACCGCCGTTCTCGCAAAACGTCGTAGTGCCGTTGCGCACCATCTCAAGGCAGGAGAGCATGGCAGAGCAGTAGCCGTCCTCCTCGGTCATGTTCGTCCAGTACGGCAGCCACTGCGTGAGCTCCTTCTCCTCGGGCCACGTATCCGGGATCGTCCCCCGCCCCAGCTGCTGCGCCAGGTGTACGTGGCAGTCCACGTAACCTGGGTGCACCACCGCGCCGCGCGCGTCGATCTTCTGCCTTGCGGAGTACGTGCTCTCCAGAGATCGCACCAGCCCCACATCCACAATGCGGCCCTTATCGACGGCAATCGCGCAGTTCATCAGAATGCGCCGCTGCGCGTCCACGGTGACGATCACTCCGTTAGTGACGAGCAGGTCTACAGTCTTCGGAGCCTTCGCGTCGCGAGGGGGTGTGCTCATTGCATGCTCCTGGAGAAAGTAACGGGCCCCGTGACTTCGGGGCCCGTAAGATAATATCACTCTGAACTACGGTCTGCGCTTCGCCTTTTGCTTCTGCCTGACCGACTGCTGACTGCTCACTGCCGACTGCCGTCCTAGAACGGTATCCCCCACAGCGCGTACCAGCTTTCGAGGGCCTTCTCCATGGGGATCTTTTCCTTCTCCATGAGCGCCCCTAGGCGCATCTCCGCCGCGTTGTCCCGCTTGTTGTCGCCATCGAGCACGAAGGGGTAGAACTTCCCGCGCTTCATGCTGTATATCCAGTACGCCTTGCGTCCCTCGAAGTCGAAGCGCAGCACGGAGGCGAGCAGCCTGTCGCCGAAGCCGTGCTCCACTATCGTCTCCGCCACCAGGTGCAGCGTGGAGACAAGGTCCTCGAAGTCCTTGTCGTCCAGCACCACCCAGCGGGTGCCGTGTCCGTCGTCCTTCACTTCGAACCGTGTCCCGGTGGCGTTCTCGGAGACCTTTAAAAGGTCCTTCAGCTCCTTCTCCAGGTTGGAGAAGAAGCTGCTCTCCACCGGGCGAAAGACTATACCTGCGTACCGGGTTGGATGAAGGTCAGTGCGACCCTCAAGCGAAACGGCGGCCGTTATTGCGGAGAAGAAGTGCTCGCGGTTCGCCTTCTTGACCTTGTTGTTCTTCCCGAAAATAACCCCTAACATCCCCAATGGAACCTCCGGAAAAGATTAATCGCAGAGTACGCACAGAGCGCAGAGTTAAGACTAGAGACTGCGTCGTTCCAAAACCTCTGTTGCCTTAACTTTGCGTCCTTTGCGTTCTTTGCGATTAACTGTCTTATCTCCCGCCCCGCTCCATCGCCATCTGGATGCGGCGGAGGCGCTCCACCCGCTTTTCCACCGGCGGGTGGCTGGAGAAGAGCGAAGCTATGGAGTCGCCTTTGAGCGCGTTGACGATGAAGAACGCGTTCGCGTGCTCCACCTGGCGCAGGTCGCGCTCCGGTATGCGGTACATGTCGCTCGCGATCTTCTGCAGCGCGGATGCAAGCTGCATCGGCGCGCCGGTGAGGATTGCGCCGCCGCGGTCTGCCGCGTACTCGCGGTAGCGGGAGAGCGCCAGGATAACGATCTGGCTCAGGAAGTAGATCAGGATCGTACCCAGGTATACCGCAATAATCACCATGAACGCGTTCCCTCCCCCCTCACGGTCCCTGCTGCGCCCTCCGCCGAAGCCGCCAAACATGCTCATCCAGAACATCATCTGCATTACGTAGCCGGCCATGATAACGATGATGCTCGCCCAGGTCATGACCATCACGTCGCGGTTGCGCACGTGCGAAAGCTCGTGGCCCAGCACCGCCTCAACCTCGGCCTCGCTCAGCCTGCTCATCAGGCCGCGCGTGACGGCTACCACTGCGTTCTTGGGGTTGCGGCCCGTCGCGAAGGCGTTCGGGACGTGCGTGTCCATCACCGCAATCCGCTTCGGCTTGGGCATGTCCGCCATCGCCGCCAGCCTTTCGATCATCGCGTGGAGCCTCGGCTCCTGTTGCGGAGTCACCTCACGCGCGCCCGTGGACCACATAACCAGCTTGTCGGACATGAAGTACTGGAAGAACGACATGCCGACCGCGATTATGAGGATAAACATCCACGGGATGCCTGCCCAGAAGAGCAGCCCCATGAACGCCACGTAGAGCAGGGCCAGCATGATCATGGTGAAGCCCATTCTGATCATGAGCTCCGGGTCCCGCCCGAAGCCTCGCTTGCGCATCGCCATCGGTTTACCTCCTGTCTGCAAAACCCAATCAATTAGATTGTAAGTTATTGCCGATACGGAAGTCACGATTCGCGTGCGACATGCGACCCGTCGAAACCCGTCGGAACCTTTTCCGCATGTCCGCCGTCATTAACTGTGAGCGGGTTGAGCGGGCTTCGTCTGGTCCCCCTCTCCAACGTGAGAGGATGTCCGCTCCGGGACAGGTGAAGGCCGCTCTCAGTGTCGGGAAGCACCAAGAACCAGTATCAGACCAAGGAGTTCGGAAATGTTTAGCCTTAAGAAGATAGCAGCCCCCATTGTGGTGGGCGCGCTCGCAATAGAGGGAATGGCGTGTGCCACCAATACGCCCGCCGCTCCCAGCGACCAGGTGAGCGGGTCCCCAACGCCGGTATCCACCCCGGCAACGGTCCCGACGCCAACGGCCACAGCGCCAGCGGCAGTAAAGGATGTCCCAGCGCCCATTGACGAGGTTACCCTTGTGACCCGCGAGTCGCTGCCCCCGCAGTACTCGCTCAGCATCAAGTCCGGCCTGCCAAGCGGCTGCGCCAAGTTCAAGGACTTCCAGGTAACGCGCACCGGCGAGACGATCAAGGTAACGGTTACGAACACATTGCTGGCCGACCCCAACGTGATGTGCACGATGATCTACGGCATCCACGAGTCGATGGTACCCCTGGGGAGCGACTTCAAGGCCGGCGTGGCGTACACAATCGAGGTCAACGACAAGTCGTTCACGCTGATCGACGGCCGCCTGGTTGCGAAGGGCGATGAGAACCTCGCCCCCATCGATGAGGTCCGCGTGGACGTGGAGGACGGTAAGGGCGTGCTGGTAATCGTCTCCGGCATTCCCAACGCGTGCTACGCATTCGACAATCACACAATGGAGATTGTGGACGGCGTCCGCGTCGTCAAGGTATACAACAAGAGGACCGCGCCCGCAGACGCGGCCTGCGCCGAGGTCTACGGCTCACACGAGACGAGGATCGACCTGGGCGGCGACATCGAGGTCTGCTCGGTCTACCAGTTCAATATCAACGGCCAGCTCCATGACCTGCAGGCCATCGCGCCGAACGTCCGCTGCGCCCCACCGGTTACGCCGGGCCAGGGCGAGCAGCAGGACCGGCAAGAGGTCCAGGCGCCCATCGAGAGCGTCAAGGTCGTGAGGGACGCTGACGGCGCGTACTACCTGCAGGTCGTCGCCGGACTGCCGGGCGGCTGCGCGCAGTACAGCCACTTCGAGATCACCCGCGACGGCGCAGTGATCACGGTAATCGTCAAGAATACCGAGCCGGTCGGCCCCGTGGCATGCACACGCGAATACCGGTACAACGAGCTGCTCATCCCGCTGGGGAAGAACTTCACGGCGGGCACGAGCTACACGGTGAACGTGAACGGCGCGGACCACAAGCTGACCAGCGAGGGAAGCATTGACCCCGAGAAGGCGGGCGAGCGCAAGCCTGTCCTCGCCCCCATCGACGAGGTCACTATCGCGATGCTCAAGTCGATGCCCCCGCAGTTCCTGGTGAACATACTTGCCGGGCTGCCCAGCGGGTGCGCCCAGTTCGGCGGGTACATGGTTGAGCTCGACGGCGACAGGATCAACATCACGGTAACAAACTATATGCCCAGCGACCCGAATGTGGCGTGCACGATGATCTACGGCACGAAGCAGATCGGCGTCAACCTGGGGAGCAATTTCGAGCAGGGCAAGACTTATACGGTGAGCGTCAACGGCGTCGAGCAGACGTTCGTCGGCGGCAAGCCCGCGGACTGGCCCGAGACCACGGACGGCAAGCCCGGCCGCGGCAGCATCAACGAGCCGCTCTGGATCGGCGTCGGGTCGGTTATAGCTGTGGACGGCGGCAACATCCTGGTCGAGGTTGTAAAGGTCCTCTCGGACTCGCGCTGCCCGGCCAACGCAATGTGCATACAGCAGGGCGAGGCGAAGGTCCTGGTTGAAATCACGGTAAACGGCGTCGTCTCGCAGCACGAGCTGGTGCTGACCGGCGCAATCGACAGCAAGGGCACGTTGAAGGTCGGCGACTACGTCGTCAAGCTGATGGAGCTGAACCCGTACCCCGGCACGTGGCAGGGCGCGCAGCCCAAGCACACAGCGACGGTCATCGTCCTGAAGCCGGGCGCGGAGGTAAAGCCGCAGGTGACGGTCAAGCCTGGCGAGAGCGTCAAGCTGACGCCGGACGGCAAGCTGCAGATCAAGTTCATCGAGGTCCTGAAAGACTCCCGGTGCCCGGCCAACGTAGTCTGCGTCTGGGCCGGCCGCGTGCGGGTGAAGGTGCAGGTCACCTACAACGGCATGGACCGCGGAGAGTATGAGCTGATTCTCGAAGGCGACAACACGAATGCGAACGTCATCATCGAGGAGTTCAACCTGCAGCTTGTGTCGCTGGACCCGTACCCGGGCACGACGACGGGCGCAACAACGCCGGTGGCGGGCTTCTCCGCCTACCGGGCGGGCGGCGATGTGGTCTCGCAGCACGTTATGACGCTCAGGGCCGAGGCCGTCGCCGGCAAGGCGCGGACCTACAAGTTCACGGCCGTCATCGTGGGCGGGGCGGACAACGACCAGGAGCTGTACTGCAACGGCTGGGAGTGGAAGTTCGGGGACGGAAAGGGCGAGGCCGCCATTCCCGCGTGCATCGTGTGGAGCCCGGACGTAAAGATGCCGCGCGAGTTCGCAATGGAGCACACATATGACAGGACCGGCACGTACGTAGTGTCCTTCACCTACGGCCGGCTCACCGCCGAGACCAGGGTTGATGTGAGGTAGCAGAAGCGGGTCTCGGCCGATAACAACAGGGGGTCCCGGAATTCCGGGGCCCCCTGTTGTGTTTGTGGTGTGATGCATGTTCCGTTACATCGTAGGGGCGCACAGCAGTGCGCCCGTGTCTGGCCTACGACTACCTTTGTTGAAACCATCGGGGCCGGGCGCACAGCTGTGCGCCCCTACAAAGATATGGCCTCTGCGGAAACCTCACACGCTATCCACAATCTGGAACGAGTGCGTTATCTGCGCCTTGCCGCTCAACGTAGAGCCAATGGAACAGTACTTCTCTTCAGATAGCTGTATCGCCCGCTCCACGTGGTCGGGGTCGATTTCGCGCCCGGAGATCGTATACTCGAGGTGAATCGCCCTGTACGTCCACGGCGGGTCTTCCTGCTGCTGGCCCGTCGCCTTCACGGACATGCCCGTCATCTCGTGACGCTGCTTGTTGAGGATGTTGACCACGTCAATTCCTGTGCAGGCAGCCAGCGCGGTAAGCATGAGCTCCCCGGGCTTGAACGCCGTGAATGGCGCGCCCTTCTCTATCGGCGCGTCCACCTGGATGGTGTGGCCGAAGGCGTCCGCCGAAGTGAACCGGTACCCGCCTTCCCACTTGACGTCTACAACCTTCGGCGACCGCGCCATATGCCTTCCCTCTTATTCACCCGGCCGCTGCCCGCAGCGGCTGTTTGCCTGACTCACTGCTGACTGCTGACTGCCGACTGCTGACTGCTGACTACCGTACCCTACTGCCCCTGAAGCACCGTCCTGAATGTCCCGACGTACACCGGGTCGCCGATGCTCGTGCCGGGGTACGAGTTAAGCGCCAGCACCTCGATCATGTACCCGCCGACGCTCCAGCGCGACTCCTCCGTCGGGTCGGGCTTCAGCACCAGCGCCTGCCCCCCTAGCGAGCTTGCGCCGCGGTGCGCCGACACCTGCACCATCGCCTGACCTACGGAAACACACTGCGTCCCCATCGGACAGCGGGAGTCTTCCAGCACCTCCTCGAATTTTACCCTGATGCCGCCGCCTTCAACAACAGCGGCCTGCCCCACCTTCAACTCGAATGTCTCACCCGCCGGTACCGTGAGGTCAGTGGCAACCGGCTCGGAGCTGCCTGAAGCCAGGGCCACATAGGTGTACGGCGAACCGTTGACTATGAACGTTTAGGTCTTGCCAGCCTGGAGCGTGCCCAGCGAGATGTCGTGGCCCACAGTCCCGTACCGGAGGTCGCACGCGATGTTCCGGTCCACCGGCTCGTTGTTCAGCACGGTGATGGAGAACGAATCGGTCGGTCCCTGCGATACCTCGTACCCTGCGAAGGTGATGCAGCCGTTGGGAAGCCCGGACAGAACGTGAAGAAAGTACCCGGGCGGGTTGCTTTCATTGATGTTCACCTGCAGGTTCTCAATCGGCGCGGGGGCCTCACGCGTCTCGCCCACGGAGAAGGTGGGCGTCGGCTGGGCCGCCGCCGGAGAGGTGGGCGTGGCGCCGGCGCCGCTCCCGCCGCAGGCAGCAGATGAAACCGCGAGAACCAGGCCGGCGACAGCGATAAACAGACGTGAGATTGAGTGCATATTTGCTCCATTGAGACGGGCTCTTCAAATCAATGATACCCGCACCGTGAAGCACCAGGAAGCTCGTCACTTGACGGTACACACCCATTCTCTATAATTCTTCGCAAGACGACATGCAAAAGGAGTTCCAATGCCAGACAAGAAGGTTGGATTTATCGGCCTCGGCATCATGGGCAGGTCCATGGCCAAGAACCTCATCAAGGCCGGCTACGCCGTGACCGTTTTCGATATCAACCCCGCGAGCGTCAAGGAGCTCGAGACCGCCGGCGCAAAGTCGGCGGCATCTTCGAAGGCCGTTGCGGCAGGGTCGGACATAGTCGTCACGATGGTGCCTGACTCTGCCGACGCCGAGAAGGCGATCATGGGCGAGGGCGGCGTGCTGGAAGGGGCCAAGAAGGGCCTTACGGTCATCGATATGAGTTCCATCGCGCCCATCTCCTCGCAGAAGATTGCGAAGGCGTGCGAGGCGAAGGGCGTGAACTTCCTGGACGCGCCCGTGAGCGGCGGCGAGCCAAAGGCGATCGACGGCACGCTGGCTATCATGGTCGGCGGCAAGGGCGAAGTATTCGAGCAGAACGTCGCATTCCTGAAGTGCATGGGCGCGAGCGTCGTCCTCTGCGGCGGGTACGGCGCGGGCAACACCACCAAGCTCGCCAACCAGATCATCGTCGCGGCCAACATCGAGGCGCTCGCCGAAGCGATGGTGCTGGTCAAGAAGGCCGGCCTGGACCCTCAGGTCGTGTTCGAGGCGATCAAGGGCGGCCTGGCCGGCAGCACGGTCATGAACGCCAAAGCGCCGATGATGATCTCCGGCAATTTCAAGCCCGGCTTCCGCATCCGCCTCCACCAGAAGGACCTCCACAACGCCCTTCTGACCGGCAAGGAGCTCGGCGTCTCCCTCCCCGTCACGGCGGCCGTTCAGCAGATGATCACGGCGCTCATGACGAAGGGCAAGGGCGATTCCGACCACTCCGCCATCGCTAACTACCTCGAAGAGCTGGCGGGCATTACGATCAGCGGCAAATAGTCTGATCTGCGTCGTTCTATAAGCAGGGCCACCCGTGGCGGGTGGCCCTGTTTCACTTCCCCCTCTTCCTCAGTTGCAGGCCTGTTCTGGAATTTTCATAGCTACCTGTATAGGTAAATACCCTCGTTGACCCCCCGCGTTACAGGCACCATAATTGACCTGTGGGCCGAACATGTGTGCTAGTTCGGCGGCCCTGTTCTAAATTTCCGGGGGTCTCATAAGGTATCGCTGCGGAGTCGCGTTCTGTGACGGCCGCGGATGATGGAGGGGAACATCGTGATCCTGTTCAGGTCCTGTCCAAGGTGCGGCGGGGATGTGGACTCAACATTTTCAGAGGATGTCAAATGTATCCAGCGCGTTAACAGGCCGGAGGTAGCATACCCCGGCCCGCGGGTGCTCACAGGGCGCTCGGATGCGCTCGCCAGCCTGCCGGCGGAGATGGAGACAATGGCAGGCGGCCCCGGCGGCGCGGTGTGCCCGCGTTGCGGCGACGCCCGCACCAGCCGTCTCGGGCGATTGAGGGAGGAGGACAACGTGTGCTTCCGCTGCCGCAAGTGCGCCTTCATCTTCAGCCCATCGCGCGAGCAGACGGCCCGCGCGCCGGAAGGAGGGAGTAAGGATCGGTAAGGGGCACATTGTTAAGAATTGCCCCTTACCCAAGAACATCAAGGGGACCAGGCTGTTGGTAGCTATTCCTTCTCGCTCCGCCAATTGACTACGTAGGGCTGTTATTCACCGCCCTTTGCAAAAACGAAGGCGCCGATAAACGCAAAAACTAGTCCACCTACGGTAAACGGGACGTTTTGAAACCCAAAGCCAGCCACTAGTGCGACTAGACTACTGGCGATCAGGATGGATACACCAAATGCCTTCACGTGGATTCTCTTTATGGATTGTTCAAGAACCTTGTCGCAACAGGGATTCGTAAACCAATATGCATTGAGCTCTAATGCGGATGGGGCGGTAAACGCCCCATCCGCACGCACCTAACTAGACTTTGCCGTTGTGCTTTGTCTTGTCAGGCTTTCCGTAACCCATGCCAGGTTTGGGCGTCGGGGGAAACGGCTCCCCCCGAACAACCGTGACTTCCCTGCCCTGGTCGCCGCCCCGTGGTCCAACCACAGGATATTGACCAGAGTCTGGGGCTATCTGGCCGGGCTTGTACTTTGGTGGCATATGTCACCTCCGTCAATCACTACCGTAGCGAGTGGCAATCGACATTCCGCGATGTCGCTTACTCAACAACGCTGCCTAGCTGTCAATGCTCAATGACTTTGTCAGTCTTACTGCTCAGTGATTTTGTCAGTACGACTGGTTTTGGTTGAATCAGTCTCGATCTCCAAGGGTGATCTGGACCCGGCTTTCGATCCTTGGGCGTGGAGAGGGGCGTGCTGGAGACGGACCCGTCTCCAGCACGCCCCTCTCCTCGCTTGCCCGCCTGAGCTTTTCTTCGCCTTGCTCGCAGGACTGCGGGCCTCAGGGGAGCAACCGTGCTGGCCAGCTCACGCCCCTTGTGCATGACCACGATGCGCCCGTCCAGCCGCTCCTGTACCTCTACGGTCGCCCTGGCGTATGTGCTCCGCTCGCTGTCAGGCTCGATCTGCAGGTCCTCTCCACCAAAGCTCACCGTGTTATCCGCGGCCACTGTCCGCTGGTATCGGAAGCACAGCACACTGT
>VGZY01000022.1 GCA_016872355.1 SAR202 cluster bacterium
ACAGTGTGCTGTGCTTCCGATACCAGCGGACAGTGGCCGCGGATAACACGGTGAGCTTTGGTGGAGAGGACCTGCAGATCGAGCCTGACAGCGAGCGGAGCACATACGCCAGGGCGACCGTAGAGGTACAGGAGCGGCTGGACGGGCGCATCGTGGTCATGCACAAGGGGCGTGAGCTGGCCAGCACGGTTGCTCCCCTAAGACCCGCAGTCCTGCGAGCAAGGCGAAGAAAAGCTCAGGCGGGCAAGCGAGGAGATGGGCGTGCTGGAGACGGGTCCGTCTCCAGCACGCCCATCTCCTCGCCCAAGGATCGAAAGCCGGGTCCAGATCACCCTTGGAGATCGAGACTGATTCAACAAAAACCAGTCGTACTGACAAAATCACTGAGCAGTAAGACTGACAAAGTCATTGAGCATTGACATTTGTGGAATTCGACACTTGTGCAGAACAGGGCGTCTATTGAAGCGGCAATGGCGGCTGAAGCCATCGGGAACTTTCGTTCACATCTATTCGCACCACCCATTTCACCCATTCAAAGCCCCGCTTGCCGGGCGCAACAAGTCGCACAGGGAAGCCATGACCCGGGGATAAGGGCTCCCCGGAAACATGCGTTGCTAATAAGAAGTGGCGCGCCTCGTCAAGTGAAAAGCGGCGGTAGTACCCGGTGGCGGATGTGAACGTCACGCTGCGCGCTGAAGGCAGCGGCGAGGCGGCATCAAGGATCCGGCTTACCGGCATGCCCCGCCACTCTTGCGTTGAGTACCAGCCGCCCGTGCAATCGATCGTCGCCGTCAGCGTGACGTCCGGCGATATGTCTGCGTACCCCAGCGACCGTTCGTGTCTCACTGCGCCGGATACAGCCAACCTCCATCGGTCTGCGTCGATAGACGGCGTGCGGTCGTTGAGCCACGAAACAACAGGGAACTTTGACTCGCCGGGGTCGTCCTCGTAAGAGCCCGTGAAGCGTTTCCGTGTACCGGACCTGAGGAAGTTCACCGGGGCCTCGACCGCCTGCCACAACACGAAGCCAGCGATAGACCCGCTAGCGAATCGCAGGAAAGTCCGCCGATCCGCCCAGAAAGCAAGTGGGAAGCCGCGCGTGTACTTCAAGGCATGCCAGGCCATCAGGGGGACCAGCTGCGCTCCGACGTATGCGTGCCAGCTAAGGCCGCTGAAGCCGGCGAAGAAGAACGGTCCGGCGAGCGACCATGCCAAGCCGAGGGAGAGGGTAACCACCAGGATAGCCAGGAGGACGACCGACGCGCTGCGGGTGGAATTCGCCCGGGGCCGCCTGAGCGCCTGCAGGATGATAGCTGCCTTCCATGCGATGACAGCCATAAGGCTGTAACCCAGCACGCGGTGCGCCAGCATGAATTCAGCGAGGTCTGGCGTGCCGGTCATCAGGCCGAGCATGCCTGTCGTGAGCTCGGCGCACACGAGGACCAGCAATAGAGTATTTGCCCATGGGTAGCGCACAGCCGCTCCGTAGAGACCGAATGGAGGCGCCGGCTTGTCGGCACCTCCATTCTAAGGCCGTGCACGGTTGCGGGTCTAATTGATACGCTACCTCGCCGGAGGTTCACGCTTGACGAGGCCGACGGTATTGCCGTCCAGGTCCTTGAATGTGGCAAAGGTTACCATGCCCGGCACCACAGTTGTGGGCGTGATCGTCTTTCCACCCTTTTCGTTCACCTTTTTCAGGAAGGCATCCGTGTCATCAACTTCGATATACATCACGATGTCGTTAGACCCGTCCTGGCTTTCGCCTATGCCGCCGTCAATACCGGTTGCATCTCCAGGGCGCTTCGTTCCTATGAGCGTGTAGAAGTCCTGGACGGGCGTCATCTGCCATCCGAACACCTCGGCGTAGAACTTGCGGACCCGGTCCGGCCTGGGAGTCATTATTTCGAAGTGAACAACGGGGTTGGACATTGGTGGCGCCTTCCTGAATGTGCAGATGAGAGTGGAGTCGACGTGCGTCATGATATAGAACACGTGTTTGCAAGTCAACCATGCTGCAGAAACAAAAGGGGACACCGATCGGTGTCCCCCCGGAATCTCCACGAGCTCTCGCGCCTAGCCCGCCTTGGCCATCACTTCCACGAGCTCCTTGACGGCAACGGCGGACTTGTTGAGGGCCGCCTTCTCTTCGGCGGTCAGGTCAAACTGGATGATCTGCTCGATGCCCTTCGCGCCGAGCTTGCACGGCACACCGACGAAGAGGCCGTTGATGCCGTACTCACCCTCCAGGTACGCAGCGCATGGTAGTATCTGCTTCTTGTCGAAGAGAATGGACTCCACCATCTGCACAGCCGCCGCGGAAGGCGCGTAGTACGCGCTGCCGGTCTTGAGCAGGTTCACGATCTCTGCGCCGCCGCCCTGGGTGCGCTTTACGATTGCGTCCAGCTTCTCCTTCGACATGAGCTTGCTCACGGGCACGCCGCCCACGAACGTGCTCGCGACTACCGGCACCATCGTGTCACCGTGGCCGCCGAGCACCCACGCAGTGATATCGTTGACGGAGACCTTGAGCTCCATCGCCAGGAAGGCGCGGAAGCGGGCTGTATCCAGCACGCCGGCCATGCCGACGATCCGGTTCTTGGGGAACTTGCTGACCTGGAACGCGCGCTGGGCCATTGCATCCAGCGGGTTGGTGACAGGGACGATTATCGTGTTTGGGGAGCGCTTCACGACCTCCTGGACGACGCTCGTGACGATCTTCATGTTGGTCAGCAGCAGGTCGTCGCGGGACATTCCGGGCTTCCGGGCGATGCCGGAGGTGATAACGACGACATCCGACCCCGCCGTCTCGTCGTAGCCGTTGGTCCCTACGATCTTCGCGTCCGAGCCCGTGACCGGGCCTGCCTCCAGCATGTCGAGCGCCTTGCCCTGCGGAAGCCCCTCGACGATGTCGACGAGCACCACGTCCGCATAGCCCTTGTCGAAGATTCTCTGGGCGGTGGTGGCGCCGACGTTTCCGGCGCCGACGACTGTAACCTTCTTGCGCATGGGGTTCACTCCTGTGAAGTTTATTTCGTGACAACGCGGAGGACCCCAGGGACGGAGCACTCCGCGTCAAAATGGACGTCGGGAAGGGAGGTTCTGGGTTCTGGGTGCTAGGTTCTGGGTTCGATCCGAAACCAGCACCCATAACCTAGCACCCAGAACCCTTTAACTCCTACTTCGCGTTGGTGTAAGCTTCCCACCTGGTCAGCAGCTTCGAGTCGGCTACGGTGTCCATGATGTAGTCGCCGTACTGCTTGCTGGTGGCGCCGGTGCTGCGGCCGTTGGTGAGGACCTTCCGCTCGTACATGCCGCAGACGTCGATGGCGGCGTGGAGCTTCTTGGAAAGGTCCTTGTAGCCGATGTGCTCCAGCATCATGGCCCCTGCGCGGAGCAGGGAGCTGGGGTCGGCGTACTGGGCGCGGCCTTCCTTGATCATGCGCGGCGCGGAGCCGTGAATGGCCTCGAACATCGCGTACTTCTTGCCGATGTTCGCGCTGCCGGCCGTGCCGACGCCTCCCTGGATCTCAGCGGCCTCGTCGGTCAGGATGTCGCCGTAGAGGTTCGGCATCGCCAGCACCTGGAAGGAGCTGCGGCGCTGAACATCGAGCAGCTTGGCAGTCATGATGTCGATGTACCAACCGTCCCACTCGATGCCCTTGTAGCGCTCGGCAACCTTCCGGGCGATGTCCAGGAACTTGCCGTCGGTCGCCTTGATGATGTTGGCCTTGGTTACGATGGTCACCCTCGTCTTGCCGGTCTTCTTTGCATGGGCGAAGGCCGCTTCGATAATGCGCTCAGAGCCCTGGGAGGTGATAACGCGGAAGTCGATGGCCAGGTCCGGCGTCACATGGATGCCCTGGCTGCCGACGGCGTACAGGTCCTCGGTGTTCTCGCGGAAGAACGTCCAATCGATGTTCTCCTTGGGGATCCGGACCGGGCGGACGTTCGCGAAAAGGTCGAGCTGTTTGCGCATGCCGACGTTAGCGCTCTCGATGTTGGGCCAGCCGTCGCCCTTCTCTGGGGTATGGGTGGGGCCCTTCATTGTGACGTGGCAGTCCTTGATCGCCGCAAGGACGTCGTCCGGGATGGCCTTCATCTTCGCTGCGCGGTTCTCGATGGTGAGGCCGTCGATGACGCGCATTTCAACCTTGCCGGCCTTGACCTCGTCCTTGAGCAGGTGCTCCAGGACGCGCTTGGTCTCGTCGCTGATCGTCGGGCCGATGCCGTCTCCGCCGAGGAAGCCGATCTTGATCGGCTTTACCTTCGAGTAGTCTATCCAGTCACCCTCCTGCTTGAGCAGCTCAACGCGGGCGAGCTGCTGCTCCACGACCTTTCCAAAGTGATGTTTAGCCGCCTCTACAACGCTGGGATCTGGCAATTCGGGAGTCCTTTCTTCAGGCCGCGTCCGGTGCTGCAACAGCAGTCCCGGCACGCAGGCTCATATGATTTCAACGCAATTCGCTCAGGCCGTCTAACAGTTTATCGCACTTCGTCCAACAAAGGGAGTGGCGACTTGCAGCGGGGAGTGAATCACGGAGATACGATTGCGAGAATGTCGCCCCTGGAGACCTTGGTCCCCGGCTTGACCGGGAGCGCCTTTACGGTGCCGGCCCTGGGCGCCGGGAGGGAATTCTCCATTTTCATGGCTTCCAGGACGACGACCGTCTCGCCGGCGTTCACCTTCTGGCCCACAGTCACAGGGTACCTGAGCACGAGGCCCGGCATGGGAGCGATAACGGTGATGTCGTTCGGACCGGGCGCCGCCGACTGCGCGCCGTTCGCCTGGGCGGGCTCGGCTGCCGGCGTTGACGGCGGCGCTGCAACCGGCCCTGCGATCACCGGTCCGCCGACAGGGTCTACCTCGACCTGGAACAGGTCCGCGCCCACGTACACGTTGAACTTGCGCGAGCGAGTGCTCCTAGCATGGGCTTGGGACTGCCCCGATTTAGCCGATGAGGAATCGGCTTCATGCGGGGTCTTCGAGGGGCTGGTGGCTGGTGCTGATGCCGGAGAAGCCGGCTTTGCGGGCAGGGGCCCTTTCATGTCGTCAGGCATGGGCTCCAGGCCGTGCTTGATGCGAAGGAACTTCATGCCGGTCGTGGGATACAGCGCATAAGTCAGGACGTCGTCCAGGTCGGTCGATATTGGCTTGACCATCTCGATCGCCTTGGCAAGCTCCGGCTCCAGCAGGTCGGCCGGGCTCGTAGTAATCGGCTTCTGGCCGCGCTCGTAGCCTACGAGCGCCGTCTTGACGATCGCGGGATCGATCGGGCTCGGCGGCTGTCCATAGAGGCCGTAAACGTAGTCCTTGACCTGGCCGCTGACCATTTTATAGCGCCCGAACAGGACGTTGCTCACTGCCTGCGAGCCCACCATCTGGCTCATTGGGGTCACCAGCGGTGGGTAGCCCAGCTCTTTTCGGGTAATGGCGATGTCCTTCAGGACCTCCGGGAGCTTCTCGAGCGCGCCTGCCTCCTTTAGCTGGGAAGTCAGGTTGCTGGCCATTCCGCCGGGTATCTGGTGGCTGAGGACGCGGGCATCGATAACCGCGACCTTGTTAGCCTCAAAGTACTGTTTGTACTTAGGGAGGACGGTTTCGAGGTGGTCGCCGAGGTCCAGGAGCTTTTCGAGATCGAGCCCAGGGTCGCGCTCCTCGCCTTTCAGCGTCACCAGCAGCGGCTCGACGGCCGGCTGAGCGGTGCGGAGTGCTAGCGGCGCCAGCGCGGTATCCACCACGTCCACGCCTGCCTCTATCGCCTTGAGCACGGTCATTGAGGCCATGCCGCTGGTGTAGTGCGTGTGGAGATGAACGGGGACTTTGAGTACCTTCTTGAAGGCGGAGATGATCTGGTAAGCGTCGTACGGGGCCAGCAGGCCGGCCATGTCCTTCAAGCAGATGCTATCCGCGCCATACGAGGCGAAGAGCTTCGCCTTGCCGACAAAGTAGTCCAGGTTGTAGATCGGGCCGCCCATCCGGCCTTCTTCGGTGACCGAATAGCATATGGTCATCTGGAGGTGCTTGCCGGACTTTTTGACAGCCTTCGCGGCGGCCTCGAGGTTCCGAATGTCGTTCAGGGCGTCGAATACCCGGAACACGTCTATGCCGGCTTCCGCCGAACGCTGAACGAACGCCTCTACGACGTCATCGGCGTAGGCGCGGTATCCCACCAGTGACTGTCCGCGCAGCAGCATCTGCAGGGCCGTCTTCGGCATGAGCTTCTTGAACGTGCGCAGGCGTTCCCATGGGTCCTCGCCGAGGAACCGCGTCGTGGAATCGAACGTTGCGCCGCCCCAGACCTCAAGGGAGTGAAATCCGATGGAGTCCATCTGCGGTGCTATCGGGGTCATGTCGGCGGTGCGGAGCCGGGTGGCCAGCAGGCTCTGATGTCCGTCGCGGAAGGTGGTGTCGGTGATCTTGACTCGGTTCATGGGGTGCAGCTCACAGAATGGTGGGGTAGGTCATGCTCCGGGGGAGCGCCATGGGTCGGGACGTCCGGACCCGGCCGAGGAAGAATAAACGCCCCACCGGGCGGCTTTCCACTGCGAGACCGGAGCCGCCTCCGGCGGGATAGCCGAGGCGCGCAGGACGCGCCTCGGCGCGGATTCCTGGTCGATATACGCCTGCACCGCCGCCATTACGGCGGCGATGACCTTGTAGGACGGCGAATGGCCGCCTGGGCTCACAGCGGAATGCTCCCGTGCTTCTTCGGCGGGAGGACCTCCCGCTTGTTGTTCAGCATCTCCAGCGCCCGGACGATCTTCGGCCGCGTCTCCGCCGGGTCGATTACATCATCTATCAGGCCTTTGCCCGCGGCCACGTACGGGTTCATGAGCCGCTTGCGGTAGTCCTTTTCCAGGGCGGAGCGCGTCTCAGCGGGGTTAGCGGAGTCGCCGATTTCCTTCTTGTGGATAATGTTAACCGCGCCGTCCGCGCCCATGACGGCTATTTCGCCGGTAGGCCAGGCGAAGTTGATATCGCCTCGGAGGTTCTTGCTGCTCATTACGATATACGCGCCGCCGTAGGCCTTGCGCGTGAGCACGCATATCTTGGGCACGGTGGCCTCTGCGTACGCGTAGATGAGCTTCGCGCCGTGGCGAATGATGCCGCCGAACTCCTGCGCCGTTCCGGGCATAAAACCCGGTGTATCCACGAACGTGACCAGCGGTATGTTAAAAGCGTCGCAGAAGCGGACGAACCGGGCAGCCTTTACGGAGGCGTTAATGTCCAGCACGCCGGCGAGGGCCTCAGGCTGCTGGGCGACGATACCGACCGGCTTTCCGGCGAAGCGTGCGAAGCCTACGATGATATTTCGAGCGTAAGTCTGGTGGACCTCAAGAAAGTCCCGATCGTCGATTACCTGGAGGATAATGTCCAGCATGTTGTACGGCTGGTTGGGATTATCCGGGATGACGTGCAAGAGGCCCTTGTCCTTGCGCATGGGATCGTCGCCCGATGCCTTGCGAGGGGGATCTTCCATGTTATTCTGCGGCAGGAAGCTCAGGAGGCGCTGCACGGTCGCGATGCACTCCTCCTCGGACTCAATCGCAAATTGGGCAACGCCGCTCTTGACTGCGTGGGCCATTGCGCCGCCGAGCTCTTCGTGCGTTACGGTCTCGCCCGTGACGGCCTTGATGACTTCTGGGCCTGTGATGTAAAGCTGACCTTTCCCCTTCGCCATGAGAACGAAATCAGTCAGGGCGGGGGAGTAGCACGCGCCGCCGGCCGCGGGTCCAAGCACAACCGATATCTGCGGGACAACGCCCGAGGCGCGCACGTTGCGCAGGAATATGGAGCTATAGCCGGAGAGGCTGCCGATACCCTCCTGGATGCGCGCGCCGCCTGAGTCGATGAGGCCCACCACGGGGGCGCCGCTGTTCATCGCAAGGTCCATAACCTTGCATATCTTTCCGGCCGCGACCTCTGAAAGCGAGCCGCCGAGCACCGTGAAGTCCTGTGCATACACAAAGGTCATGCGGCCGTTGATCTTGCCGTAGCCCGTGACAACGGAGTCGCCTGCGTACTTCTGCTTGTCCAGGCCGAACTCGGTGGACTGGTGCTGCACGAATGGGTCAAGCTCTTCAAACGAGCCCTCATCAAGCAGGAGCGCAATGCGCTCGCGCGCGGTCATCTTTCCGCGCTGGTGCTGGGCGTCTATCCTGGCCTGACCGCCGCCCAGCCTGGCCTGTTCCTTGCGCTTGACAAGGTCTTCGTGCTTGTCGTCGACTTTACGACGCAATACCATAATTGATGAAGTCCTGAGCGACGTGAAATAATCACCCCCAAAGGTACCAGATTCCCAAATGGCTAGCAAGGCGAGGCAGACGGTGCGCGGCACAATGAAGGTCGGCAACAGCACATTCGTATGGGGTTCACGCACGTACGTGATGGGCATCCTGAATGTGACCCCGGATTCTTTCTCAGGGGACGGGACCGGCGCCGACGTTCAGGCTGCCGTCCGGCAGGCAGTCACGTTCCAGGAGCAGGGAGCGGACATTATCGACGTGGGGGGCGAGTCTACGCGGCCGCCGGCGGTCTACGCCGGCGCGAGGCCTGTGACTGCTGACGAGGAGCTCGCGCGCGTGCTGCCGGTGATCAAGGCCCTCAAGAGCGCGGTCACGCTGCCCATAAGCATAGACACGTACAAGGCCGCCGTGGCGCGAGCGGCTGTCGATGCTGGCGCTTCGCTAATCAACGACGTCTGGGGCCTCCGGCGGGACCCGGGCATGGCCCGCGTTGCCGCGGAGCTCCACGTGCCCGCAGTCCTCATGCACAACCAGGATGGGACGAGCTACCGTGACCTCGTGCCGGACATAATTGCCAGGCTCGGGGAGCTTGCGGCCGAAGCCGAGCGCGCCGGCATCGCGCCAGACAGGATTATCGTCGATCCGGGCTTTGGCTTCGGCAAGAACACCGGCCAGAACCTGGAGATGCTCAGGAGGCTGGGAGAGCTGCGCGCCCTGGGGAAGCCGCTTCTGGTCGGCATGTCCCGCAAGTCCACGATCGGCCAGGTGCTGGACCTCCCGGTCCACGAGCGCGTGGAGGGCACCGCCGCGACGGTGGCGCTATCCATTGCCGCGGGAGCGGACATCGTTCGAGTGCACGATGTGAAGGAAATGGTGCGGGTGGCGCGCATGACGGATGCCGTGGCGCGCGGCTGGAGGCCTGCTCATGCTAACTGACGCGTACCTGGGGCTGGGCTCCAACCTGGGGGACCGCCGCGCAAACATCCTCGAAGGCCTTGAGCGGCTGCGGGAGCGGTTCGGGGATGTGAAGGCGTCGTCGATTTACGAGACCGATCCGGTGGGGTTTGCGGGACAGCCGCCGTTCATGAACGCAGCGTGCAGACTGTGGACGGACCTTGATGCTTTCTCGCTGCTGTCCGAGATACAGAAAATGCAAGTTGTGTGGGGCAAGCGGCGGGCCTTCGTGAACGGGCCGCGAACGCTGGACATCGATATCCTCGTCTTCGGCCGCGCCGTCTTCTCAACCCCTAATCTCACCGTGCCTCACCCGCGGATGGCCCAGCGTCAATTCGTCCTGCTACCGCTATCCGAGATCGCCCCGGGGCTTGTCCACCCGGTGCTGGGGGTAACGGTAAGAGACCTACTCGATTCGTTGTAGCCCGCCCCGATGCATCGGGGCCTGTCATGCTCGCCTGGATCGCCTGTCGATGACGCGGGCGCGATGAATCGCGCGGCTACAGGGATAGGAGCCGCCCCGAGGTCCCATGCGGTGGTCATCACCAATAAATCGTTCAATCCCTGAGGTTCGGCGGGAGCAGGTTGGGAATCGTGTCCTTGATGGGGTAAGCCTCTTTGCAGGACTGGCATGTCAGCGTGCCTTCCACAACCTCGCCGTCTTCCTCCGTTGTTACCTGCAACTTCAGCGTGCCCCGGCAAACGGGGCAGGCGAGTATCTTAACCAGTTCGGGCTTCATGCGGGCTCCTGCTAGGGGCGGAGTGCTATTTCGTAGAGGACTTTCATCATATCAGACAGGAAGAAGACGATGAGACCCAGAATGACCAGGGTGTTGTAGCCGGAGACAGCCTGCAAGGCCTTCTGGAGCGCATTGGGCGGCCTTGCAGGCTTGGCGAGATATGGCTCCAGCAGCTTCGTCTGGCGCCGCTGGTCGCGCACAAGAAGGAACATCCATATCGTGAGGACGGACTTGACTCCAAGTGTGGCGGCATAGGGAGCGCCCACGACGTTTGCCGTCAGCCGGTCCGCCGCCAGGATTACACCAGTAGCGACAAGCACGACGATGGCCGTGATCACCAGGGCCCGAAACTCTACGGCGTAGCCCTGGCTCAGCCCCTTCGGCAGGTCCGGGAAGCGCCTTGAGACCGGCCTCAGAACAAGGAAATAAAACAGGCTACCCCCGACCCAGAGAGTAGCCGAAACGAGGTGCATCCACCTCACAATTAACATGAACATGTCGCCGATGCTCATCGGCATATTCTATCGTTATTGGAGCAGTTGCGCGACAAGCTCCTCCAGCTTCTCCTCGGTCAGCGCGCCGGCCCACGTCCGGACGATCTTGTGGTCCCTGTCCAGGAACACCGTGGTCGGGAAGGTGACGACGTTGTAGCTTCGGACGATCTCCCCCTTCGCGTCCGGTCCGACAGAGTACTGCAGGTCCAGGTCGTCCACGAACTTCTGGCCGTCCGCCACCGAGTCCAGTCCCACGAGCTGCACGCCGATGAACTCAACGCCATCGTCCCTGTGCTTTTCGTACGTTCTCTTGAAGTGCGGCATCTCCAGGGCGCAGGGGGGGCAGGAAGGGTACCAGAAGTTGACGACAACGGGCTTCCCCGCGAAGCTCGCGAGGGAAACCTGCTGGCCTGCCTGGTAGTTCTCGTTGGCGAACGCGGCTATCGTGAGCTCAGGCGCGGCCTTTGCGGCGGCCAGCGTACCGGTCGCATCAGGACCGGTCGCAGTATCGTTGTTGCACGCTATGGCGCCGAGCGCGGCGGCGGCCAGGCACAGGACCCTTAGATACCAAAAGTGCTTCACAGTTCGCCTCAATTGTCGTCTTTCGTTTAGCAAGAAACTTACTGGCGGACTACCCCTCCGGCGCAGTGTCACCCATCAGCCTCTCGGCGTGCTGCATCAGGGCTTTGCGCCGGTCTTCTGCGATGTTCCGACTCTTCAGGTACAGGTCAAGAGCGTCATGCGGGTCTATCGCCTTCTGGTTAGCTGCTCCAAGGCGCGTTCGCGCCTGCTCTTTAGATTCCTTCGAAATCGCGGCGATGTAGTGTGCACCCGACAGCGCCGCTCGTATCTCCGGTTCCTTGATGTGCCCTTCAAGCTCGGCGGGCGTCTTGATGAGCACGCGCACAACTGTCCCTGATACGTCTTGCTTCCGGATGGCCTTGAGGACCAGCTCCATCGGGTCGGAAGCGCCCGCTGGGATGTCCACCGCGATCGTCAGGAACCGCCGTGCGTCCACCTCTTGGAACCGGAAGTCAGCGAGCCTGCGGCCGGACGGTCTGGACGGATCAATGTCGACAACGCAAAAGCCCTTTGGGTCCTTTTCCTCGCCGAAGTCTACGCGCTGAAGGCTGCCGGAATACACAACCATCGGGTCTGTGTTCAGGACCTGGTGGCGGTGTATGTGGCCGAGCGCAACATAGTCCAGCATCGGAAGGGCAACGGCGCTCTTTAGAAGCACATGGTCGCGCCCGAGCATCATTGACTGTTCCGAGCCCGTAGTCGCCTCGCTTACAGAGACGTGCCCGGCGAAGATGGCCGGTATGGACGGGTCCAGCGCCTCGGCCTTTAGGCGGACCGCGTTGGTCAACGACTCCTCAATGGCCTTGTTGACCTCCTCGGGGCTCAGCCCCTGGGTGTCCTCCCTACTTAGAAACGCCCCGCGCCGTATCCAGGGTAGCGAAATTACCTGCAGCGGCCCGGAGGCTGTCTTGACCACGTGCGTGGCGAAAGTGTCGCCGGTGTAGATTCCGGGCACATCGAGGGTCCGGAATATTTCCAGCGATGTGGCGCGGTTGACGATGTGGGGCATATCGTGGTTGCCGACGACGAGAAACACCGGCACGCCCGCCGCGGCCAGCCTGGCGATGCGCTTCGCGAACTCGCGCTGGTGCGTCTGGTTAGGGTCGCGGCTCTTGTATGCGTCGCCGCAGAAGACGACCAGGTCGACACGGTTTTCTAAGGCGTGTTCAACGACTTCATCGAAGGTGCGCAGGAAGTCGAGCAGCCGGGTGGACAGGCCGGTAGCGGCGTCCGGCCTGCCGTAGTTCTCCACACCGATATGTACGTCGCTGAAGTGGAGGAGTCGCATCTAAAGGTTAGTGGCGCCGGGATGCTGCAAATCAGACAGCCTCCGACAGTCGCTCGCTGAACTTGTACAACGGGGCCACTTGCTTGGCATCACCTTCGAGCAACTCTTCTATTCGCTTGACAGTCTTGGCTGATAGGAGCGTGTCGCCGCATCTGTCACAGACCAGGGCGGGCACATCATCAATCATGACCCTCTGATCACCCCGCCGACGGTTCAACGATATCGTCTTCGCCCGGTAGTTTCCCTTACACAAATCGCATCTCATTATGATGTCCTCCTCCCCCTTTGCGTGGGGGAAATCCAGTACGGTGGTACAGGAATGTAGACTGTAATTATCCGCAATGGAGACTTGGTTGTCGTAACAACCACATGCAGGTTTCTGCCCGCAGTAGTGACTCCATAGAGCAGGCAACATGCCCCTCGAATATGATCAGGATAGTCTTCAAGGACTGAACCTGTCATCAGTACTTCGATGACTTCGTCGACCGAAATAGCCTCCTCGTTAGCCTCGTCCGCAGCGTGCTGAGTCAAGAAGACTTCACCACGAGAAGCCAGTTGCCTGATCAATTCTGACATGTAGCCACCTGCAACGGGCCAAATAGACCCCGGTCTGCCGGAACTATCCCCCCAGCCGCTTCTTGAGCTCACCAACCAGGTCGTCTGTCTTCACACGCACCTGCTGCATGGAGTCGCGCTCGCGGATTGTGACCGACTTGTCTTCAAGCGAGTCGAAGTCCACCGTTACGCACAGTGGCGTTCCGATCTCGTCCTGGCGACGGTAGCGGCGGCCGATGCTCTGGGAGTCGTCGAACTGCACCATGCCGTTTATGCCGGAGCGGCGCACTATGTTGAAGACATCGCTCGATAGCGGGGCCAGCTTTTCGTTGCGGCTGAGCGGCAGCACGGCAACCTTGACGGGCGCCAGGGCAGGGTGGAGCCTGAGAACGATGCGAGTCTCGGACTTGCCGCCGCCCGCCGGCATCTCTTCCTCGTTGTAGGCGTCGAGGAGAAATACCATGAGCGCGCGCTCCACGCCCATCGACGGCTCTATCACGTACGGAGTGATGTGCTCCTTTGTCTCCTCGTCGAAGTAAGTCATCGTCTGCCCGGTGGCGTTGGAGTGGGCCTTCAAGTCGAAGTCCGTCCGGCTCGCCACGCCCGAAAGCTCGCCCCAACCCCATGGGAACATGTACTCAATATCGGAAGTACCCGTGGAGTAGTGAGACAGCTCTTCGGGGTCATGCGGCCTGATGCGTAGATTCTCCCGCTTGACTCCCAGGTTGCAGTACCAGTTAAGGCAATCCTCAACCCATTCCAGGTAGGCTGACTCCCCTTGCTGCGGCTTGACGAAGTACTCGATCTCCATCTGCTCGAACTCGCGGGTGCGGAAAATGAAATTTCCCGTCGTGATTTCGTTGCGAAAGGCCTTGCCGACCTGCGCTATGCCGAACGGAAGTTTCTTCCGGGTGGCAGTGAGCACGTTGTTGAAGTTCACGAAGATGCCCTGTGCCGTTTCGGGACGGAGGAACACCTTCTTGTCCTCGGCCTTAACTGGCCCGAGATATGTGTCGAACATCAGGTTGAACAGTCGCGGCTCAGTGAGGTTGCCGGCCTTCGCCCCGCACTGTGGACACGGGACCTGAGCAATGGGGAAATCGGCAGCCGTGCCGGTCTCCTCGTATTTGCCGAATTTCTGGCCCGCGGCCTTCGCAACTGCATCGGCCCGCTCCCTGAGCTCCTTGCTCTCCGTGATCGCCATTGCCCCGTTGTAGGAAACGAGGCCAAGCTCCTGGCCTTCCGAAGACACAACCTTAATGACTTTGATGTGGTCCGGCCGGATACGCGCGTTGCAGGACTTGCACTCCGTCAACGGGTCGTTGAAGTTGGCCACATGCCCGCTCGTCACCCATACCTGCGGGTGCATAAGGATCGCCGCGTCCAGGCCCACCATGTCGTCGCGCTCCCAGACGTTCTTGCGCCACCACAGGTCCTTGATGTTGCGCTTGAGCTCCACGCCCAGGGGACCGTAGTCCCACGTGCTGGCAAGGCCGCCGTAAATCTCGCTGCTCTGGAAGATAAACCCCCTGCGCTTGCAGAGCGACATCAGGCTGCTCAGGTCGATGGACGGCTTGGTCTGGGTCATTGGGTCCTCGCTCAGTCAAGAGGTAGTTGAGGTTAATGTAGCCCGCGCGATTTATCGCGCCTGTACGCAACGCGGGCCCCGATAGGATCGGGGCGGGCTACACGAAATTGCAATCCAAACGATCTTATCAGGTTGCTGTTACGGGACCTTGCCCTGGAACTCGGCCAGCTTGGACTCAAGCCGCTGCTGGCGGAGGGCCATCGTGAGGTCGCCGCGCGTGCGCTCAAGGATGCCGCGCGTCTGGTCCGTCGTGCGGCGGAGCCCGTTCGTGACGCCCTCAGGGAAGTCCATTGAGACCAGGATGGTGTATATCTCGTCCATTGTGTCCAGGAGCTCTTCGCAACGGGAGAAGTCGTCCTTGCGCAAGGAATCCAGGATGAACCTGCGGAGCTCGCCCGCCGCCTCTGCCAGGCCATTCAGGTACGGCCCGGCCTCCACGCCAATGTCCTCCGGCGAGGGCAGCTCGCTGCCCTCGGCGAATGCGAGCGTTGCCCGGGCCTCGGCGTACTCCTTGAGAGCATCCTCGACGAATCCGGCGTAGAAGACTCGAGGCAGGGGGTCAACCTTCGCATGCACCTCGGCCGCGATATTCCCCACCTCGGCCAGCATCGCCCGTGCCTGGGCGAATTCGCCGCGGTGAGTGGCCCGGATAGAGTTGGCCGAATTGCGAATGATCTCTCGCGAGAGCTTGAGCGCAACCTCTCGGGCCTCGTGTGTGGCGAGAAAGCTTGCCCGGGACGTGTCTGCGATTGCGGTGAGGCGGTCCTTCAATTCCGTCATGGTTTTCTTCCTGCCTGCTACTTACTTGCGGTCCGATGCGATGGCATCCACGAGCTCCCTGGCCGCCGCTTCCGGGTTATCGGCGCCGGTGACCGCGCTGATGACGCAGACGGAGTCCGCGCCCGCCTTCACGACTTCCGCGACGTTGGCACGATTAATCCCGCCGATGGCCACCACCGGCTGCGACGCCACATCCTTCGCCTTACGCACCAGGTCCAGGCCGACGACGGGCCTGCCTCCCTTCCCCCCAGTGGAGGTGGCATAGATCGCGCCCACCGCGAGATAGTCCACGCCAGCCGAGATCGAAGCTGCGACTTCATCCATGGAGTTATTAGAACGGCCAAGGATCTGCCATGGCGAAAGGACCTTCCGGGCCTCAATCAGCGGGAGATCTGCCTGTCCAACGTGGAGGCCGTGCGACTCGGCGGCATATGCAATTGCGGCGTCGTCGTTCATGATGAACAGGGCTGACCTGGAGTCGCACATCGCCTTCAGCGCCCTGGCCATGGTTAGCACGGCCCCGACGTCGCCGCGCTTGTCCCGGAGCTGCAGCACGCTCGCGCCACCGCTCAGCGCCGCCTGGGCCACGTCCTGCACCGGTCGACCCTTCGAAGCTTCAGGGTCCACGATCACATAGAGCCCAGTCAACCTGGCCGCCGTCTTCGCCCTGATATCGCCGCCGACCTTTTGCTCCGCCCTCGTCAGCACCTTGCGCGCGCGGGACGTCCAGTCGGCATTCAGAGGGCTCTCCCTGGACTTCTCAAATATCCCCAGCGATTCCTGGGAGTGCCTGACGGCCCTCAGCGCCAGCGACGCCGGGTCCGATGACAGGCTGCGGTACATCAGCCGCTGCTCCTGTTGGGCCGCCAGGGAGAGCTCGGCGGCCTCCGGGGATGGGACCGACTCACGAAGCATGCGGATGTCCGAGTATAGGCCAAGCGGCGCGGTGACGAATGCCTCCAGGTACCGGATGTTTGCGATGAGGGAGCTCAGGTGCGCTGCAAGAAATGGGTTCATGAAGACCGTTCCGGAAGGGGAGTGAGTGTACCGGAGATTGTAACACGCAGCGGATACGAACAGGACTTGACCGGCCCTACAGCTCTATGGCGTTCTCAACCAGGCTCATCCGGGCAATTCTTCCGCCCGCGCCGATCTCCACGGCGACCAGGTCGATGCGCCAGTCACGGTCTTCCATGCGCTTGTGCTGCAAGTAAAGCTGCGCTGCGAGCACCATGTGGGAGCGCTTGTGGCTGGTGAGCGACTCCTCCGGTGAGCCGTAGGGAGAGTTAACGGCGCGCGTACGGACCTCAAGAAAGGCGACCGCGCCGTTCTTCTCGCCTACGATGTCTATCTCGCCGAAGCGGGTGCGGTAGTTCGTCTCCAGCACCCGGTACCCACGCCGCTCCAGGAACTTGCGCGCCGCCTCCTCACCGCGCTTACCAGTTTCCTGCCTGCGGTTGGTCATGGGCCTTTCTTCCCCGGCTGGCCGTCCGCCATCGATGGCCGCGCGACCATAGATGGAGAGGGAACTCGTATAACGGTCCTCTGGTAACCCCACGTCCTGATCGGCGCAAAGGAATAGCGGTGTATAGCGCACGGCCCAAGGCGCTCGAGGTGGCGCAGGTGGTCGCCGGTGCCGTACCCCTTGTGCTGGGCAAAGCCGTACTCCGGGAAAATGTCGTGCTGCTCGTGCATGAGCCTGTCGCGGGCGACCTTGGCCACAATGGAGGCCGCGGCTATGGACAGGCACAACGCATCACCGTGAATGATCGGCTTCTGAGGCAGGGCTGCGTCAGGCAGTGGGAAAGCGTCGAGGAGCAGGTACTGGGGCATGAACGCGAGAGAATTGAGCGCCCGCATCATCGCCAGCCGCGTGGCCGGGGCGATGCCGATGGCGTCGATCTCATCGGCCGTCGCCACCCCCGGCGCCGCGCCAAGCGCGTGCTCCAGGATGTACGGTAGTACCCGCTCCCGCTGCGCTGCAGTTAGCTGCTTGCTGTCCTTCACCCACTCTACCCACTTACCCCTTGGGTCAGGCGGCAGTATGACAACGCCAGCAACAACCGGTCCGGCCAGCGGGCCTCGCCCGGCCTCGTCAAGCCCGGCGATCAGTGAATAGCCGTCCGCAAGCAGCGCAGCTTCCTCGCTGTACGTGGGGACCATCGCCTCGGCTGTAACGCGGGTTGCTGCCATGGCATTTCAGCCCCAGCTCCAGCGCGTCCAGCCGGTCACCGGCGCGCCCGGGACAACGTGCTGCACGCCGGTATCCGGAACGCCCTGGGCCGCCAGCCTGAACCCGTCCGACACGCACGACCACGGTTCAACGCAAACTGAGCCCTCAGGCGAGTACACGGCCAGCTTGCTGACCTCTTTTGACGATAGTATCTCCAGCGAAATTGAGTCCGGCCAGGCCACGGTGACCCGTGACTCGGGCGAAATCGAAAAGCAGTTGTTGAAGGCGCCGGGCGCGGGGTTGCGACCACTGCGAAGATCGAGATCCTCCGGCACCGGGACCTGCTTGCCGGTGGGTGCGCCGTCCGATATTTCCCAGTCCGTGAGCTGCCCCGGCGACTGGACGGTAAGCTCCCCCGTGCCGATATCCCGCCTGAACCACGGGTGCCAGCCGAAACCGATCGGGTACCGCGACTTGCCTCCAGAGCTGAAGGTGAGGGTCTCCTTGAACGAAGGGCCGTCCAGCACGGCCTCGTAGACCGCTTTCCCGGGCAAAGGCCACGGGTATGTGAGCGACTGCTCGAACACCGCCCGCGTGGCGGTCGACTCTACAACAGTCCATGGCCGCTCCCGCACGAAGCCGTGGTGGCCGTGCTGGCCGCGGTTCGGTACGAGCTGGTACGTCCTGGAGTTGGCGAAGAGCACCGCATTCGTCATGCGGCTTGGCCAAGGGGCCATGATGAACGAGCCGGTGCCCTGTGGCGCCTTAAACGGGTCGAAAGGCCCCTCGCCGCCGGTGAGCAGCTCCCGCATTTCGCCGCCGGCGCTCTTCACGGACAGAGAGCGCACGGTCGCCCCGGCGAGGGGCGAAATGACCACGCGGCCGTGGTCGTTGGACAGGACTAATTCGGTCATAAGAATGTCCTGGAGGACAGGTTAGAGACACGGGCAGTAGTGTATCAAAAGGAAAAGGCCGCGTGGGGGTTAATCGGGGCGCGATTAGCGAGCGATTCCAGCGGTCTTGGACTCGTCGTGAACAGTGGCGGGCCTGTCAACTTCAATGATGCCGCCGCCTACGAGCTCCTCGCCCTGGTAAAAGACAACTGCCTGGCCGGGCGTGATGGCGCGCTGCGGCTCATCGAAGCGGACCTCCGCCCAATCGCCGCGTGAGACCAGGGTGGCGGGCGACTCTGAGGCCTTGTACCGGATCTTCGCCGTCACCGTTACTGGGACGCCCTGCGGCAGGCCGGAAGGGAAGTTCGTCCGGGAGGCGAAAAGGTCGGTGCGGAGGAGATTGTCTTCCCCCCCAAGCACAACCTTGTTATCAACGGCGTCAATCTTGATGACAAACATCGACTTGCCGCCCGTATTTATGCCCAGGCCGCGCCTCTGGCCCACGGTGAAGAACTGCACCCCCGGGTGCTGCCCCAGCTTCTCGCCGTTCACGCCCACGAAGTCGCCCGGCCTGGGCGTGCTCATCCCGCCGACAAACTTCTTGTAGTCGCCGTCCGGTATGAAGCATATCTCCTGGCTGTCCGGCTTGTCCGCCGTGGCCAGGCCGGCTTCCGCCGCAAGCGCCCGGATCTCCTCCTTCGGGTATTCACCGATGGGGAACAGAAGGCGGCCTAGCTCATTCTGTGTCAGGGTGAAGAGGACGTAAGACTGGTCCTTCTTCGGGTCCGCTGCCTTCAGCAGGTGGAAGCGGTCGCCTTCACGCCGGATGCGCGCATAGTGGCCGGTGGCGATGTAGTCCGCGTCCAGGAACATGGCGCGGCGCAGGAGAAAGTCGAACTTGATCTTGTCGTTGCACGCCAGGCATGGGTGAGGCGTCCTGCCGCGGTCGTACTCTCGCACGAAGTAGTCAACTACGTGCTCCTTGAACTCCCGCTCGAAGTTCTGGACGTAGTGCGGCACGCCGATCACCTGGCAGACCCGGCGGGCGTCGTCCACGTCCTCCACCGAGCAGCAGCGCTTGCTGTGCTCGGGCACGTCGGAGCGTTCCACCGTCCACAGGCGCATCGTGACGCCGATCACCTCGTAGCCCTGGCGGTGGAGTAGTAGAGCGGCAACGGAAGAGTCGACCCCGCCGCTCATTGCGACAATTACACGCTTCTTTCCCATAGATTCAAGGTTAGCACAGGCAGGGCGGGCTGGTGAAGGTTGTTTTGCATGGTGCGAAATCCGGTGAGGGCTGGTAAAATCGTGGCGAAACAGTGATGCACCCCAGGCGGGGGCCAGGAGGCGATATGAAGTACGCAGATACCGGAGCAGTAAAGGCGGGGATGAAGTTCACATCCCCGGGCGGGCTGACCGTCGAGACGACCGGCAAGTCCACCAAGATCGATTCCCACAACCTTTACGTGCACGAGGTTGTGATTGTCGACGGGGCCGGCAAGGGCCGCAAGTACCTTCTTAACCTGGACTCGGCGACGCCCAGCTAAGCGGCCGGAATCAGACTGGTTGGAAAACTCAGGGGCCACGGATATCCGTGGCCCCTGATGTTTCCAGTTTTTTTAGCTGCACAGCATGCTGTGCAGCTACAACTGCATCGCGTCTATGCGTTCACTGCCTTAAGGGCCTGGCCGATCATTGCCAGCTGTTTCTCACGGAGCAGGCCATAGTTGTAGAAAAGCCCCCCAACGGCGCCGGCGGCGTAGGCGGTTCTCATTTGCTCAACCATGGGCGCCGAATCCACCGTGGCGGGCACGGATATCGGGACAAGAAGCTCGCCCTTGGGCGCAATCATGTCCAGGTAGCCCCTGGCCTCCTTCTTTGCGTCGTCACCGGTCTTCGTTATCCCCGTGGTCATGCGGTCTATCTGCTTGTTTATGACTGAATTCAGGCCCGTTGTCCAGGCGCGGTCCCCCTGGGTGAGGAAGTCAGACTGCACCTTGCCGCCGCCCTTCTTGATCACCTGGGCGACTCTGAGCCAAAGGTCCGTGGCGACCCTCTCGCTGATATCCATGTACTTGCAGAGCTGGCCGTCGAATGCCTCGTCAACCCACTCCTTTGTTACGGGCGCACCGTCCGCCTCGGCCGGCATCATGGCGAGCTGCCACCGCAGCCAGTCTGCCACTTCCCGCCGGAACTTCACGGCATCCATGCCGCCTTCTTCGGCGTTTTCCATTGAGCCGGGATTGAAGCAGAGGTTCAACAGGAACTCGCACCGGGGAGTCATCTCCCCAGCGAACTTGTTCTTCAGCATTCCGTGACGCCATTGCTGCCGCTGGAGCGCCTCAACAAGGACCGCGTGCGGCTTGAACCGCTCCATTATTTCCTCGGACAGTACGACAGCGTATTCCTGTGCGTCCTTGGAGGACGGGCTGATCTGGCCGAAGTACGGCGTTCCGAAGGCATCGTGCTTGGCAAATTCCGGGTACCGCTCGGTCATGGCATGCTGGAAGAAGTAGACGATCCAGGCGCTGAACCGGAGCCCGCGCTTCTCAATGGCCTCGACAATGCGCTCGAAGTAGTGGGGGTCGCGGACGTACGTGCTCACTCTTGGATGGAGCTGGGTCTTCGAATACCGGGCCATGGCTGGGGAGAAGAAGGCCGCGCCGTTCTCACCGTGCATTATCGGGTGCTTGGGGTTGTGCGGCAGGAAGTAGTTGGCGACATGGTAGATAGGCGTGACAACCAGCTCGCTGCACCCGGTAAGGTCAACAATGCGGTCGAGCGCCTTTTCGGTCCCTTCGTCGGTGATGTCCCAGGGATAGGTATAGAGAGCGCCAAAGAACGGTTTGCGCGGCATGGAAAGCTCCGAGTCTAGATTGCTGACTTGAGGTCGATCAGGTCGTCCACGAACCGTGTGTAGGTCTGGGTCTTGGGTTTGTCCCTGTCCTCGTCCTTAACGTACTTGATGGAGCTCTGGCCCTTCAAACGCGCCGGCAGCACCATCGTGCGAATAAAGCTCGTGAGCTCGGTCTTTGACGCCTCAGCGTAGACCGGGTCCGGGCCTGCCTCGAACCACGGGGCGCCCGGGTCCAGGTGGGTCTGGTGGCCATTTACGCTCACCATGAACTTGCCGCGGTAGAGGCAGCGGATGCCCGGGCCGGCGTGCGTGTGGGTATACGCGACGCCCCCGAGAGGGAAGTCAACCCGGTCACACCGTATCAGGTACTGCTCCGTTGGGTCCAGGGTGATGTCGGCGGATAGCTTCAGCTTCGGCCTGTCTGAGTCCCCCAGGTTGCGGGCCTCGTCCGATCCCATCTTGTCGACAAGCTCCCAACGCCACAGCTTCGCGCCCCCCTTCCCAGCAGTGACCGCCGGGGATTCCGTGCCGAACCATGCCTGGTTTGCCGCGAAGTAGCGCGAGTCCTTACCGACTTTGACCGTCATGTCGCCCTCGGCGACGAAAATGACGCGATGGAGCTTCATCAAGGGAGGCTGAAGCTGCTTGTCGGGTCCGAGCCTGTCTTCCAATAACCTGAGAATGTGACTTGCCATGGGTCCTCCTTAGTTACAGGCACAGGAAAAAAAGTAGATGGGGCTACTGCCGCTCTTCGCACCAATAGGCTATTCCCACGAGGCCCGGCCCAGTGTGGCTGCCCATCACGGGCGAAAACTCGCTGACATACAACTCCCTGACTTCGAAGCTGCTGCGTAGCACTTCGGTGACCGAGAGGGCCATCTCAGGCGCGTTCGCGTGCATCACAGTGGCGTGGAGGGGACCCTCTATGCGCTTGCGCACAAGGTCCAGGAGTTTTTCTGCTGCCCCCCTGGCCGAACGCACTCTCGCCAGGCTCTTTACTGCGCCACGCCTCATTTCAAAAATCGGCTTGATCTGGAGCACAGACGTACCCCAGTGGGCCACAACCGGAACGCGACCGCTCTTCCAGACATAGTACAGCGTATCCAGATACGCGACTAGATGGACGCGACCTGTCACGTTCCTTGCCACGAAGGTCACCTCCTCCAGCCCGGCCCCCGCCGCCGCCGCCCGGAGGGCTGCGGTTACCACAAGTCCTTCACCGCCGGCCGCGCTCTCAGTATCGACGATCGAGATGGGTAGTGGGTGTTCCATCCCATCCGCGGCGGCCTGAAGCCCTGCGATCGCTGCAGCGTGCGTAGCGCTGAAGTTTGGTGAAACGGTGAGGCAAAGAACGGAGTCCGCAACCTCCAGGGCGCGGGTGAAGGCCTGTTGGAAACTATTCGGGGTGGGCGCCGAGGTAGTGGTTGTGCCGCCGAAAGCGCTCTGTCGCCGGTAGAATTCCGCCGGAGTCATGTCCACGCCGTCCAGGTACGTCCGACCGTCCAGCACTAGCTGCAACGGAGCGACGAAAAGAGGGCCGAGCCGGCCGGCATCTGGCGGCAGTGAAGCGGAGCTATCGGTCACGATCGCTACTTTATATGGTCTGCCGGTAGGCAAACGCCAACCTCGGGCGGGGATTGCAACAGTGGTGGATTCTACCATCAACTGCGAGGCTTGTCTGGTTCTCGGGCTAAACGGCCACAGCTCGGGGCAGGGGCCTTACGTGGTCTGCTATGAGGCTGACAGCGTGGATGAAATCATGCCATTCGCTGCGCAGGTCCGCAAGACGGTCGAGACCCTGGCGCGTCACATGGTAGTAGCGTCGGCTCTGGCCATTCTCGGAGAGCTCCCAGCGGCCTTCGATAACGCCATCGCGCTCGATACGGTGAAGTGCCGGATAGAGGGTGCCTTCCTTGAGCCGGAAGTAGCCCATGCTGCGTCGCTCCATCTCCTTGACAAGCTGGTAGCCGTACATGGGGTTTTCTGAAAGCAGGGACAGGATCAGAGTCTCGGTGCTGCCCTTGAGCAGCTCCCTCCTGTACAGATCAAGGTTGCCGGCAGCCGGGCCAACGGGGGTTTCCAGAACGGTCGTCACGTGCCCCTCCCAATCACTAATGACGATCTTCACTGTTACATATACCTACGTACAACCACCAGAAATTGGATTTCGGTCGTGCCCTTACGCCGGTTTCAAGATTACGAACTTCGTTGAATGGCCGTTTGAAGCTGTTGTACAATGGCCGCATGTCACTTGGGAGCCAGGATTTGCAGAGCAGCAAGGTATACCGACTTGCAGGCATGGCGGATGCCACGGGCAAGCCGTTACAGAAGCTTACGGGCGCCACGGAGAGGTTCAGTGCGCTCCTCGAACAGGAGGGGTACGCCGCCATCGATACTCCCGTGGTGGAGGAGACCGAGCTATTCGTCCGCAAATCGGGCGGTGAGCTGACAAGCCGGCTGTACACCTTAGTCGATCCAGGCGGACACAGGGTGAGCCTGCGGCCGGAGTTTACTCCTTCAGTCATTCGCCACTACATACAGGAGCGCGCCGGATTCAACGGCCCTGTACGCTTCAGGTACAGCGGGCCGGTCTTTCGGTACGAACAGCACGGCGTCGGCGCTTACAGGCAGTTCACTCAGGCGGGCGCGGAGCTGATCGGCGCCGCGGGAGCGCAGGCGGATGCTGAGGCCCTCTCGATCGCATGGGAAGGCCTGCGGAGTATCGGCGTCACCGGCTTCGGTATCCGCATCGGCAACATAGGCGTTTTGCAGGAGCTTATCGGCGGGTTCGGCCTCTCGGAAGCCGGCCGCCTCTTCATAATCAGCAATATCCAGGCCATCAAGACCGGGCAGACAACTCTCTCAAAACTCACCGAGCAGGCCGCCAGGGTCGGCCTGCTGAGGGCGGGGCTCAAAATCACCGTCGACGATAGCGCGGCCTACATTGACGGCGATTCGACTCGCGATTTCATCGAAGGGGTCCTTGGCGAGGCGATGTCAAGCCCGACGGGGCGACGCACACCGGAGCAGATCGTCGACAGGCTCCTCCGGAAAGTACGGGAGGCCAGCCAGCCCGGCAACCTGGAGTCCGCGCTCGCCCTCATCGACCAGCTTGCCCGCATCGACGGCGCGCCGGGCGCGGCGATAGACCGCGCTGGCGTCGTACTCAAATCGCACGGCATAGACGCCTCGCCTCTGGACGATCTTTCCGCGCTCGCGAATGATTTGCGCAAGCGAGGCATCGATGACGCATGTCTAACTCTCGATTTCGGCCTGGCGCGAGGCATCTCGTACTACACCGGCATGATCTTCGAAGTTGAGCATCCCCAGGCCGCCGCGGGAGCTTCCCTCGGCGGCGGCGGCCGATACGACGGCCTCGTGCGGGCGCTGGGCGGCGAAGATGTGCCGGCGCTCGGTTTCGCCCTCACAATGGACAATGTTGTTGACCTTTTGAAGTAAACCAGACGATCGAGGACTAACGTGCTTCGTCTTGCGATTCCGAGCGACGGCGCCCTCTCCGACCCGGCCCAGGCCTTCCTGAAGGCCTGCGGCCTCAGCGTCTCGCGCCCCAACCCCCGAAAATACACAGCCGACATCCCATCTGTGCCGGGAGTGGTGGTCCACTTTCAGCGAGGCTCCGACATCGCCATGAAGGTGGAGGAGGGCAGCGCCGACATGGGGATCGTCGGGCACGACACGTTTGTCGAGAAGGGGCGCGAGGGCGGCGACGCCGAGGTGGTCATCGACCAGCTTGGGTTCGGCCATTCCGAGCTCGTTCTGGGCGTTCCAGACTCCTGGGTTGACGTGACTTCCCTGTCCGACCTTGCGGACCTTTCGATGGAGTTCCGGCAGCAGGGGCGGGACCTGCGAATTGCAACGAAATACCCGAGGGTAGTGGAGCGCTTCCTGCTCAGCAACGGCGTGAATTACATCTCGCTCGTCCCTTCCAGCGGGACACTCGAGGCTGCGCCGGTCATGGGCTACGCGGACATAATCGCGGACATCTCGTCCACGGGCACGACGATGAGCGCCAACCGCCTGAAGACCGTTCACGGCGGGACGATTATGAAGTCCGAGGCATGCCTCATCATCAACAAGCCCCTAATAATCGCCTCCGAAGCGAAGCTCAGCCAGGCAACTGCGATCGTCGAGCGCATCGAGGCCCACCGGCAGTCGCTGGAGTACTACAGCGTTACAGCGAACATGCGTGGGGAATCCCCCGAGGACGTGGCCCGGTTTGTCCTGGAGCAGGCATACATTTCCGGCCTGCGCGGCCCCACGATTTCCCGCGTCTTCACCAGGGACGGCGCCGGCATGTATGCCGTGACCGTAATAGTAGAGAAGAACAAGCTGCTCCAGGCAGTTGAACAGTTCCGAAAGATCGGCGGGAGCAGCGTGACGGTTTCCCAGCCGCACTACGTGTTCCATTCCGAATGCAAGGCGGCCAGGCGTCTGCGCGCCAACCGGCAGTAAACGGTCCGCCGCCTCAAGGGGGTCCCCGAATGGTTGACGTTAATGAGCTGGGAGGCGCGCTCTTCGACGCGCTTGCGCAGCCCGACCCGGTTGTTCGTCAAGCTGCGGTAGACGCGTGGTTGAAGGACGCCGAAGGGTTTTTTGAGCCCGAAGTCATCAAGCAGATCGCCGAGGCAATGCCCCAGCTCGTGACCGTGATGGACACGCCGCAGGGTGAACAGATGTCCGGCATGCTGCGAAGCGGCCTGATGACTTTGCTGCGGGCCGGCGACGCGAAGTTTACAATCAAGGTAAAGAGTCCCGGCAGCGGGCCCGAAGAAGGGGCTGCTCCGCAACAGGGGTCACAGGGTTGAAAATAGTTCGCGGGCTCGACAGGGCGAAGCAAGCGCTATGCGCCGGCCGGGGGCTAAACCTGGACGCCGTGCCGCCGCACGTTTTGAAGCGAACGCAAGAAGTTTTCGGGGCCAGGCTCACGCCCATGCAGGCCGTGCAGGCGATCATCGACCGCGTACGCAAGGACGGGGACGCGGCGCTCCGCGATCTGTCCATCAAGTTTGACGGCGCGGCGCTCGACGCCATCGAAGTGCCCCGATCAGCGATCGACCGCGCTTACGATGAGGTGCCGGGAGAGCTCGTGGACGCGCTTGACCTTTCGGCGAGCCGCGTCCGCATGTTCCACGAAGCCAGCATGCCAAAGGGCTGGACCGACTTCAAACAGGGCTACGGCGAAGTCTTTAACCCCGTTGAAAGCGTTGGCGCCTATATCCCGGGCGGAAGTGCGCCTCTCATGTCTACCGTTCTGATGTCTGCCATACCCGCAAGGGTAGCGGGCGTCCGCGAGGTATTCGTTGCCACCCCCGCCGGCAAGGGCAAGCCCGTTCATCCGGCCGTGCTGGTGGCGGCGGACATTGCGCGGGTGGACAGGGTCTTCCAGGTGGGCGGCGCCCAGGCGATAGCCGCCCTCGCGTACGGGACGGAGAGCATCCCAAAGGTGGACATGGTCTGCGGGCCGGGCAACATCTTCGTCACCATCGCCAAGAAGCTCGTTTACGGCGACGTCGGCATCGACGGGCTGTACGGGCCGACCGAGACGGTTGTCATCGGGGATGAAACGGCCAACATAACGTTTTGCGCCGCTGATCTGATTGCCCAGGCGGAGCACGACGTAATGGCGCGCCCGGTCTTCATCACCACCTCGCTGGAGGTGGCGGAGGCCGTCAGCCGCGAGATCGACATTCGACTGGCGCGCCTGGATCGAGCAGACACCATACGCGCATCCGTTGACCACCAGGGCGTTATTGCCGTGGTGGAAACGCTGGAGCACGCGTTCGACCTGGCCAACGCCTTCGCGCCGGAGCACATGTGCCTGGCCATACGCGACCCATGGACGCATGTGGGGAGGGTGAAGCACGCCGGCGCTATCTTCCTCGGCGAATTCTCGCACGAGGTCCTGGGCGACTATGTCGCCGGTCCAAGCCACGTAATGCCCACGGCGGGAACCGCCAGGTTCGGGTCCGGACTGAACGTGCGCTCGTTCCTCAAAGTAAGCCCGGTGATCGGCCTCGACGAGGCGACTGCCATGGTCGTGGCAAGGGCGGCCTCCGTTATCGGCCGCGCGGAGGGGCTCACAGCGCACGCCGAAGCGGCGGAAATCCGCGAAGAGTTTGGGAAGGGCTAAAGGTGTCACTTTGACGGCCAGAATTAATGCGAGCGACTTCATTCGCCCTCACATCCGCAAGGTGGAGGGTTACAAGGCCGTCGACCCAATCGAGGAACAGGCGGCGAGAATGGGCATCCCGGAGGCGCAGGTCATCCGCCTGAACGCCAACGAGAACCCTTACGGCTGCTCTCCGAAAGTGGCGGCCGCTGTGGCCGCTGTGCCGTACAACATCTACCCTGACCCTGAGCAGCGGCGCACGCGAAGGGAGCTTGGCAAGTTCCTGGGCGTAAGCCCGGACAGCGTTATCGCGGGAGCGGGGAGCGACGAGATCATCGACCTGCTGTTCCGGCTGGTGCTCGCCCCCGGCGACAACATTATCGACTGCGACCCCACCTTCGGAATGTACAGCTTCGATGCGGGCGTCAACGAGGTGCAGGTCAAGACCGTGCAGCGCGACGAGCTATTCGACGTGGACGTGGCGGCGGTCAAGCGCGCAATCGACAGCCGGTCGAAGGCCATCTTTCTGACCTCGCCCAACAATCCCACCGGCAACGTCCTCTCCGAGAAGACGCTGCGCGAGATACTGGACACGGGGCTGCTTGTGGCCGTGGATGAGGCCTACTACGACTTTTGCGGCAAGAGCTTCATTCATATGGTGAGTGAGACGCCGAACCTGGTCGTGCTGCGCACGATGAGCAAGTGGGCCGGGCTCGCAGGACTGCGGGTAGGATACGGCGTGATGCACCCGGATTTCGTTTCGCGCATCATTCAGATCAAACAGCCGTACAACATCAGCACCGCGGCAGAAGCAGGACTGTATGCGTCCATTGAGGACGCGGCGTACCTGGACAGGAACCGCGACCTGCTGATTGTTGAGCGGGAGCGCCTTTTCGCGCTCCTGAAGTCTGTTCCGGGGATCACGCCGCTCCCGTCCGGGGGCAACTTCATCCTGTTCGAAGTTCCGCAAGGTCGTTCGCAACACATCTTCGATAGCCTTGCGAAGCGCGGCATCTTCCTCCGAAGATATGGCTCAAAGCGGCTGGTGAACTACATCCGGACGAGCGTGGGGAAGCCGGAGCACACGGACGCGCTCATTTCAGCCCTCAAAGAGCTTGTTTAATACGAGACCACGCGGAAGGCGGCCGAGATGCCACGAACAGCGAAGCTGAACAGGGAAACGGGCGAGACTAAGATCGCGATCGAGCTCAACATAGATGGGGCGGGGAAGTACAGGATCGACACCGGAAACGGGATGTTCGACCACCTCCTCTCCGCCTTCTCCCGCCACGGCCTGTTCGACCTTGAAATCACCGCCCGGGGCGACACGCACGTTGGCTGGCACCACCTGGTTGAGGACACCGGCATACTGCTGGGCCGCGCAATCAAGCAGGCGGTCGGCGATGCCCGGGGCATCACACGCATGGCCCACGCTTACGCGCCCCTCGATGAGACGCTGGCGTTCGTGGCCGTTGACTTCGGCGGGCGCGGATACGCTGTGATCGACGCGGAAATAGGTGACAGCGACCTGGGCGGGCTGGCCGGCAGCCTTATCAACCACTACCTGGAATCGATGGCGCGTGAGGGGGCCTTCAACCTGCATGTCCGCATAGAGTCCGGCGCGAACAACCACCACAAGGCGGAGGCCACGTTCAAGGCGCTGGCGCGGGCCACGCGCGCCGCTCTGTCTCTGGATGAGCGCCTCGGTGGGCAGGTGCCCAGCACCAAGGGCACGATCGGGTAGAGGGTGGGATTGCATCTCCGGCGGTATGTTTTAGCGTGGGACCGTACCGGGCACCCCGTCGGGCTCGGACTCACCTGGCGCCTGGCGGCGCCGGCCGTCTTATTGCTGACCTCATGCGGCGGTCAGGCGACCGGCAGTCCCGTACCCGCATTCACATCCGTGCCCACTGTTGCCGCGCCCAGCGCGACCCCAATAGCGGTGCCACCTGCAACGGTCCAAAGCAGCCCTGCGCGCACGCCGGACGTGACGCCGGCGACGTCTCCGGTTCCCGCTAGCACTTCAGTACCTTCTCCCACACCGGCTCCTACCGCACGCACCAGATACGCCGCTGGGGAGAAGATACCTGTCGGCGCTATCCGGATAACCGTGGTCCGGACTTACACCACAATGGGTTTCGGTCCTTTCGAGCCGGAGCAGGGCAAACCGTTCTTCTACGTGAGCGTCGAGGTGGAAAACCCCACAAGCGAAGTGCAAGTCTTCGACACCGTCCAGCTAACGTCGCTCCGGGACTCTGGGGGCGGAGGTACGAGGTGGATATCATGGCCATAGGCATAGGCGAGGAGCTTCCGCCGAACTGGGAGGTAGCCGCCCGAACGACGGAAAAAGGGGCAGTGGGCTTCCAGGTGCCGGTCGATTACTCAGGCAAATGGACCTTCGTGATCGACCTCGCCGCCGACGGCGGGGGCGTCGTAACGGTCGATCTCTAGCCCTACACCTGCTCCAGGTCGAAACGGTAGTCCTCGATGACCATGTTGGCCAGCAGGTCGCGGCACATGCCGTCCACCTTCTTCTTCGCGTCCGCCTCGCTCTTTTCGGCGAGCTTGACTTCCAGGTACTTGCCGAGGCGCACGCTGGTTACCGAGGAGTACGCGAGGTCCTTCAGACCGGCCTGTATGGCCAGCCCCTTGGGGTCGTTTACGGTGGGCTTGAGAGTTACGTACACGCGGGCTAGGTACATCAGTAGGTTACCTCACGAGGGGCTCGGGGGCCTCGGGGGAGTTCATGTGTTTTTTGATGAACGCCTCTATCCGGGCCGCATCGTAGTCATCAAAAGAATCGATATAAGTCCACGCGGTAAGAGCAAACCGCTTTTCCATGCCCGGGTACGGGCTAACGATCACCTTGTCGTAATCGATAGCGAACTGGTCAAGCGCAGTCACGACCGTCGGGCAGGAGTCCGGGCAGTTGTAGTGGATGCCGCCGCCGCCGTGCTCCAGGTTGTGGACGAGGACCTCATCCGGCAGCACTTCGTCGTGCACTCCCCACTGCGCCCAGCCGGCGTAGTGCGGGCCGGACGTGGCGGGCTTTGAGTTGTACGCAGAGTGTGTTGTCCCGTTTGCAATGTGAACAGTCCCCAGGCTCGGGAGCTTCTGCTCGCCGGCAAGCGTGGGTTGGGCCGTCGGGGTGGAGGTGTCGCCGGAGCCGCAAGCCATTGTTGCGGCGACGAGTGCCGCCGCAACAATGGAGATGCGGACACCGGAATTTAGCTTCAAGCTTTACCTGGCGAAGGGCTCTGGTGAGTTCGGCGAGTTCAGGTGCGCGTTGACGAAGGCGCGGACGGCCTCCTCGTCATAAGCGTCAAGCTTCTGCATGAACGTCCAGGCGACCAGTGCGAATTTGGCATCCATGTCCGGGTAGGGCGCCAGGATCGTCTCGTCGGTGCTACGGACGAAGCTGGTGAGCTTGGCGACGTCGTCCGCGCAGCTATTGTCCGGGCAGTTGTAGTAGATGATTACGCCGCCGTGCTCCAGGTTATGGACGACGCGCTCCTCCGTGACGGGCTCCGTGTAGACGCCCCACGGCGCGGTTGTGTCGTAGTGCCAGCCAGAGGTGGCGGGCTTTGTGCTGTAGGCGGCATGGGAGTCGCCGACCGCAATGTGTGTTCCGCCCTGGGACTCGTAGCGGGTGCCTGGGCCAGAAGGGCCGGAGGGGTTGTTGTTGCTGAAAGGCAGGCTGCCTGCGAACAGCGAGACAAGGAACAGGATGGATATCAGTCCAACCAGCCCCGCCCAAAGGCCGCGCTGCAGCTTCTTCTTCTTATCTTGCCTCTCCCTGCGCGCCGCCCTTGCCTGTGTGGGCGTCAGGCGCTGGCGTTTCTGCGCCGGCGTTGGGGTTGAGGTCTTTTTGGTCGTCATGGTACCTCGCAATAGACTTTAATTCGCTGCCGGATATTGTCCTAGGTTATCGCTTTGCCGGTCAACCGCCGGCAATCAGTATAACCTTCTTCAACGCGTTGCCGTGAGCAATAGTTATTAACTTCGGCGCCCAGGTCTCGGCCTAATTCAGGCCAATGCGCGCGAAGACCTCGTCCACGTGGCGGGCGTAGTAGTTGTAGTCAAAGATCCCGTCCAGGTCCCCGCCGGACAGCTTTGTTGAAACAGTGGGGTGCGTGCGGACAAGCTCGCGGAAGTCCTTGTGCTCATCCCACGTCACCTTCGAGCAACCCTGGACGATCTTGTAGGCGTCCTCGCGGCTAATGCCCTTCTCAATGAGGGCGAGAAGGACACGCTGGGAAAATACGAGCCCGCGCGTGATTTCCATGTTTTCCTGCATGCGGTCCGAGTAGACGCGCAGGCCCTTCATGACGCCGTTGAAAAGGTCCAGTGAGTAGTCCAGCGCCATGCAGGCGTCCGGCAGGATGATTCGCTCCGCCGAGGAGTGGCTGATATCGCGCTCGCCCCACAGCGCAACGTTTTCCATGGCCGTCACCGCGTGGCCCCGGATGAGCCGCGCAAGGCCGCATACGCGCTCGCTGAGCTCGGGGTTGCGCTTGTGCGGCATCGAGGACGAGCCCGTCTGGCCTTCGCCAAAGGCTTCCTCAACCTCGCGGACCTCCGTGCGCTGGAGGCCGCGAATCTCCGTGCCGAACTTGTCCAGAGACGAAGCTATCAGCGCGAGGGTAGTTATGAACTGGGCGTGGCGGTCGCGCTGTATAACCTGGTTGGAGACGGGCGCGGGCTTGAGGCCCAGCCGGGCGCACACGGACGCCTCAACAGCGGGCGGTACGGACGCGAAGGTGCCTACCGGGCCGGAAATCTTGCCTACGGCGATCATCTCGCGCGCCTGTGCGAGGCGGAGCTTGTTGCGCTTCATCTCCTCGTACCAGAGCGCCATCTTGAGGCCGAACGTGATCGGCTCCGCGTGGACGCCGTGGGTGCGGCCCATCATGAGCGTCTTCTTGTGCTCCACAGCGCGCTTTCCAAGAGTCTCTATCAGGGAGTCGATCTCCTCCATTAGCAGGTCAGCGGCATCCAGTATCTGCAGGTTGGTCGCCGTGTCCCAAACATCGTTGCTGGTCAGGCCGTGGTGAATCCAGCGACCCTCGGGGCCGAGGAAGTCCGTGATCGACTTCAGAAACGCCGTAACGTCGTGCTTCGTCTTTTTGAGCACCTCGTTGAGGCGGTCCATGTTGTACTTCGCGTGGCGCAGCTTTTCCATGTCGGCGACAGGGATCACGCCCAGCTCGGTCCACGCCTCAGAGGCGGCGAGCTCCACGAGCAGCCACTTGTCGTACTTGTTCTCATCGGACCAGACCCGCTTCATTTTGGGCCTGGCGTACCGCTCAATCAATTAGGTCCTCCGGCAGCAAATGATGAATTATGAAGTATGAATGGTGAAGGTCCTATCCGAAGGCCCTTCGATCTCCATTTCATAATTCATACTTCATCCTTCATACTTTTCACTTCGTCTTGAGCCCCTCGCGGTAGTCGTCGTAGGCCTTGCGGATCTTGTCGTGCTTGATTCCCAGGATCTGGGCGGCGAGGAACGCGGCGTTGCGCGCGCCCCAGGAGCCGATCGCGACGCAGGCTACGGGGATCCCCGGCGGCATCATTGCGATAGAGTGAAGGGAATCGACGCCCTTGAGCTCGCTCGTGGGCAATGGGATGCCGATAATCGGGAGGGTGGTCCAGGAGGCTATGCAGCCCGGGAGGCCGGCGGAGCCGCCGGCGGCCGCGATGATTACCTCAAGGCCGCGGCTGCGGGCAGACATGCCGAACTCGCGGACCTTGTCCGGGGTGCGGTGGGCCGAGGCGACGACGACTTCGTACTCGATCCCCATTTGGGTCAGGACCTCTTCGGTGTCCTTCAGAAGGGGGACATCGGTCTTGCTGCCACAGATGACACCTACTAGCGGCATGAGAGACTGTACCTCCAGGTTAGACTTTGGCCGCAATATCGTTGCGGTAGAAATTGCCGGTAAAGGAGATGCGGCGGGCGTTATCGTAAGCCTTGCTCCTGGCGGCCTCGTGTGAGTCGCCGATGGCTGTTACCGTCAGCACCCGGCCGCCGTCCGTGACGACCGTGCCATCCGGCATCGGCTTCGTGCCCGCGTGGAAGACCATGACATCCGTGTCGGTCTTGTCGAGGCCGGTGATAGGGAAGCCGGTAGGGTACTTGCCCGGATAACCGCCGGAGGCCACAACAACGCCCACGCACGGGCTAGGGTCCCATTCGAGCGTTATATTGCCCAGGTCCCCTTTGGCCGCACTAATCATAACGTTCAAAAGATCGGTTTTCAATCGAGGGATAATGACCTGCGCTTCAGGGTCGCCGAAACGCGCGTTAAATTCATACACCTTAGGTCCCAGCCCGGTCATCATGATCCCGGCGTACAGAATGCCGCGATAGGGTGTGCCGAGGTCGCACATTGCCTTGGCGACTGGCCGGAAGACAGACTTGAGGACGCGGTCCGCCACCTCCGGGTTCCATAGCATCCGCGACGGCGGGCTGAAAGTGCCCATGCCGCCGGTGTTGGGCCCTGTATCGCCGTCACCTACACGCTTGTGATCGCATGCGGCTACGAGCGAGGAGACGCTCTGGCCGTCTACGATGCCGAATACGCTAACCTCGCGGCCCTGGAGAAATTCCTCGATGAGGACCTTCTCTCCCGCTGCGCCGAACTGCCTGTCCACCATCTGCTGCTTTAGGGCTGCGGTGGCCTCGTCCCGGGTCTCTGCCACGACCACACCCTTGCCCTCGGCGAGGCCGTCGGCCTTCACCACGATGGGCGGCTCAACGGCAGCGACGTAGTCGCGCGCCGCCGCAAAGTCTGTGAAGGTCTTCGCCTGGGCCGTGGGGACGCCGCTCCGGAGCATCACGCCCTTGGCAAAGCTCTTGCTAGTTTCGAGCTGTGCGGCTGCTTTCGTGGGGCCGAAGATCGAGCGGCCTGCCTTCTGGAAGGCATCTACGACACCAAGAGCCAGCGGGGCTTCGGGTCCCACGATAGTGAAGTCGATTTTGTTTTCCGCCGCGAACTTCAAGAGGGCGGGCACGTCAGTTACGGGAATCGGGACATTTTTCGCGATTGCCGCAGTGCCGGCGTTTCCCGGCGCGACATAAAGCTCGCGCAGAAGAGGGCTCTGCTTGAGCTTCCACGCGATAGCGTGCTCGCGCGCGCCCTTGCCGACGAGGAGGACGTTCACCGGTGCCCCTACTCCCACTCGATCGTGCCCGGGGGCTTGCTGGTGATGTCGTATACGACGCGGCTGACGCCAGGCACCTCGTTGACAATGCGGCTGGAGATGCGGGCGAGCACCTGGTAGGGCAGGCGCGCCCAGTCTGCCGTCATCGCCTCGTCGCTCGTGACCGCACGGATAGCGACGACGTGGCCGTAGGTGCGGTTGTCGCCGACGACGCCGACCGACTGCGTGTTGGTCAGGACGGCGAAGCTCTGCCAGAGCTCGCGGTAGAGGTTGTTGCCCTTGATTTCGTCCATGACGATCCAGTCCGCGGAGCGCAGTATCTCAAGCTTCTCGCGGGTTACCTCGCCCATTACGCGGATGGCGAGGCCGGGGCCCGGGAACGGCTGGCGGTAGACCATGCTCTCGGAGAGGCCGAGCTCCAGTCCGACGAGTCGGACCTCGTCCTTGAAGAGGTACCTCAGCGGCTCCACGAGGCGGAGCTTCATATTCTTGGGCAGGCCGCCCACGTTGTGATGTGTTTTAATCTTGGCGGAGACTTTGTTGTCGCTCGTCTTGCTCTCTATCACGTCCGGGTAGAGCGTACCCTGAGTGAGGAAGTCCACCTTGCCCAGGCGTGAGGCCTCGCGGTCGAAGACCTTGATGAACTCGCTGCCGATGACGCGGCGCTTCTCCTCGGGGTCCATCACCTCACTGAGCGCGGTGAGGAACTGGTCGGTTGCGTCCACATGAACGAAGTTGAGCTTCATGTGCTTCTGGAAGGTGTCCACAACTCGTTGCGGCTCTTCACGGCGCATGAGGCCGTTATTCACGAAGATACAGGTTAGCTGGTCTCCCACGGCCTTGTGCACGAGCATCGCGGCCACGGCGGAGTCGACGCCGCCCGAGAGGGCGCAGATGACTTTGCCGTCGCCAACCTGCATGCGGATGTTCTCGACTGCCTCCGTCACGAAGTTCGCCGGCGTCCAGGACGGGCTGCAGCCGCAAATTTCGAACACGAAGTTCCGGAGCATCGCTTTGCCGTCGGGGGTGTGGGCGACCTCCGGGTGGAACTGGATGCCGATCATGCCCTGCTCGTTGCCCGTAACGGCCACAGGCGAGTTCTCGCTGGACGCAAGCGCCGAGAAGCCGGGCGGGGGAGCAACGATATGGTCGGCGTGGCTCATCCAGACGGGAATCGACTGCTCGAGTCCTTTGAAGAGGGGCTGGTCCGTCCCGCTCTGGTGGATGACGGCGTGGCCGTATTCGCGTTTTCGCGCCGGCGAGACCTTGCCGCCGAGCTGGTGGACCATGACCTGCATGCCGTAGCAGATGCCGAGGACCGGCAACTTGCTGTTGTAGACCCATGCAGGGGCCATCGGCGCGCCGTCTTCATAGACGCTAGCGGGGCCGCCGGACATAATGACGCCCTTTGGCTCCAGGTGGGCGACACTCTCCCAGGTGGCGTCGTGGGGGATTATCTCGCAGTAGACGTGGGCTTCGCGGACGCGGCGGGCTATCAGGCGGCTGTACTGGGACCCGAAGTCAATTATCAGGACGGCGCCTTTCTGAGGCGGCCTGGCAGGCTGTGACTGTGGGTCCGGCCCACCCTTCTGCTTGGCTATCTCAAGGTAAGCTGAGACCTCAAGGTCGTCGCTCGCCGCTACTCGATGGCTCTGGGTGGGCTTGTTTTCCGTAGTCATTGTTGAAGCGTCTTGCCCTGTCACCTGCTATAATAAGCGCCGAATAATAATCACATTTTGGGAACGGGTTTGGCAAGTTACCGCGCCGGAACGCCCATCGATTCGCAGATACGCTCCGCGGTGGACGTTTTGAGGCACGGAGGGGTCATTGCGGTCCCTACCGACACCCTTTACGGCCTTGCCGCCTCTGCGCTCAACCCCGGGGCTGTTGCAAGGCTCTACGCCATAAAGGGAAGGCCCTCGGCAATGGCCCTGCCGGTGCTCCTGGCCGAGGTAAGCGAGATTCCCAAGTACGTTGCCGATGTTCCCGACCTCGCCCGCAAGCTGGCGGAGGAGTTTCTGCCCGGCCCACTCACGATCGTGCTGAGGCGCGGGGCGGCGATTCCGGATGTGGTGACCGGCGGCCAGGATACAGTTGGAGTGAGGGTGCCTGACCACCCGGTGCCCAGGCAGATAGTCCGGCTCCTCGGCGGCCCGATCACCGGCACGAGCGCGAACCGCTCGGGAAAGCCCGGGCTGACCACGGCCGACGCCGTGCGGCGGGAACTGGGGACCGATGTCGACTACATCGTCGACGGAGGCGAGTGCGAGGGCGGAGTCCCTTCGACGGTCATCGACGTATCAACCGTACCTCCGCGGCTAGTCCGGGAGGGAGCGGTATCCCGTGAGGAGATCGAACGTATCTGCGGCATGAAGGTGCTCTGAGCACCGTCGAATTGAGAGGACGCGGGGGCCCCGAGGAGTCGGGGTCCTTTTTTGACCTCGGCAATCTGTGCCGACAGGGCGATTTTAGGTGATTGCGATCAACATTGAACTTCTTGAGGCGAAGGTAGAGGCCGAGCTGAAGGATATCTTCAGCGAGCGGACGATGCCCCTTTACAATATGATGGCCTACCACCTGGGATGGCAGGACGAGCGCGGCAACATGGGCGTCCCCATGCGCCGGGACCGCCACCACGGCGTGGCGTGCCTTGCCGCAGCGCACGCGGCCGGGGGAGAGGCCGAGGCGGCTTTACCGGCCGCGGCGGCAGTGGAGCTTGTCCACAACTTCGCCCAGATCCACGACGACGTTCAGGGGGGCCACCCGCAGCGGTTCAAGCGCGATGCCGTCTGGTGGGTGTGGGGCCCAGCGCAGGCGATCAATGCAGGAGATGGCATGTATGCGCTGGCCCGGCTGGCGCTGTTCAGGCTTATGGACAGGGGCATCTCTCCGGAGGTGACGTTCGGGGCGCTAAAGATGCTGGACATCGCTGGCCTGGAGGTCTGCGAAGGGCGCTTCCGCGACTTCGAGGCGCAGGAGCGCATTGACATGAGCGTTGAAGCGTACATGGCAATGGCCTCCAGCAAGACCGGCGCGCTGCTGGCGTGCTCCACGAAGCTGGGCGCGCTGGCCTCAGGAGCGCCCGCCGCCGTGGTGGACGCGATGGGCGTGTACGGCACGAAAATGGGTATTGCGTGGCAGGTTCGCGAGGACCTCGACGCGCTGTGGCCGACTGACCCGCAGGCGGCGCCGCCAAGCACCGAGGTGCTCAACAAGAAGAAGCTCCTACCGGTAGTGCATGCGCTTGAGCAGGCAACGCTGAAAGACAAGCGTCGCCTGGGCGAGATTTACTTCAAGCGCGTGCTGCAGCCTGAAGACGTGATATCCGTGCGTGGAGTCCTTGAGGAGCTGGGCGCGCGGGACTTTTGCGAGGGGCTGGTCAAAAACCTCAGGCAAGAGGCCCACGATGCGCTCGTGACAGCAGGGGTGACAGCGGAAGGCAAGAAGCTCCTGGCGCAGGTGGAGAAAGGCCTGATGGGCGAGTGATATTGCAGAGACAGGCAGCGGGTTTGAGGCCTGACGGGCCGGAATAGCTTAGCCCAGGGTGGAGTGCCGAAGGCTCCGCGAAGGCACGCAGCCCTGGGAATTCGATATAGTATTTCACCCAGCCCTGAAGGGGCGAAATACTCTCTGGTCAGACAAGAGATTATCTCGGCTCTTCAGGCCTTAAGAAATTCTTCGGTCCGGGTACCCAGGGCTACGCCCACTCCGCAGAGCCTTCGTGGGCTCCACCCTGGGCTTAGATAGCCCGCGCCTTCAGCGCTCCCATCCGCTCCCCCATGGGCGAGCAGTGTAATATTGCGATGGCTGACCCAAAGAATCAAATGCCAAGGGCGGTCCTGGCAAAGGGAAAGGCTGAGACCGATGCGTCGTGTCGCAATAGTCGGCTCCGGCGGCGCAGGGAAGTCGACGCTGGCCCGACGGATGGGCGAGATAACCGGGCTGCCGGTCGTCGATCTGGACCGGCTCTACTGGAGGCCGGGCTGGACGCCGACGCCGAAGCCGGAGTGGCGCGAGACCGTTCAGAGGCTGGTTGAGGAAGATCTCTGGATTATCGACGGCAACTACATGAGCACTATGGGCATCAGAATTCCGGCGGCTGATACCATACTATTCATGGACTATTCGAGGATACGGTGCATGTGGAGGACTACAAGGCGTGTCCTCACCTACCGGAGGCATGTAAGGCCGGACATGGGCGAGGATTGCCCGGAGAAGATAAACGTCAGTTGTTACAAATGGATGTGGAACTTTCGCAAGGATATCAGACCCAAGATAATGGCCCTGATCGAAGCAAACCGAAACGGTAAAGAGGTCTACATCCTCCGCAACCCGAAGGATGCGGACAGGTTGCTTGCCGAGCTTCAACGCAAGCCAGGCAGACTATTTCAACAGGCGTAGGGAAATGAACAAAAAGAAGACAGTCCATGACATTGACGTGGCCGGCAAGACCGTTCTCCTCCGCGTTGACTTTAACGTGACCTTCCACCCCAATACCACCGACATCTCCGACGACTCTCGCATCAAGGCTTCGCTTCCCACCATCAAGTATCTGCAGGACAAAAAGGCGAAGACTGTAATCTGCACTCACCTGGGCCGTCCCAAGGGCAAGGTGGATGAGAGCATGCGCCTCACGCCCGTATCGAAGCGCCTTTCGGAGCTGCTCGGAAAGCCGGTGGCGCAGCTCAAGGACTGCACCGGCCCCGAGGTGGAAAAGGCCGTGAAGGCGATGAAGCCCGGCGATGTTGTAATACTCGAGAACGTTCGCTTCCACCCGGGCGAGGAGAAGAATGACCCCGCACTGGCGAAGGCGCTGGCAGCCCTCGCGCAGGTCTATGTGAACGACGCGTTCGGGGCGGCGCACAGGGCGCACTCCTCCACGGAGGGAGTTGCGAAGTTCATCCCGGCGGTCTCGGGGCTCCTGATGGACCGCGAGCTGCAAATGCTCGGCATGGCGCTGGAAGCGCCGAGGAAGCCATTTGTGTCGATCGTCGGCGGCGCCAAGGTATCCGACAAGCTCTCAGTCCTTGAGAGCCTGGCGCCGAAGGTCAACGTGCTGATCATCGGAGGGGGCATGGTTGCGACCTTCCTCAAGCAGCAGGGCAAGCAGATCGGGCTGTCGCTCGTAGAGGACGACAAGGTCGAGGAGGCGGGCAGAGTTGTTGAGCTTGCCAAGAAGCTGGGTGTGAAGCTAATGCTGCCCGTAGACGCCATGGTTGCCGACGCGTTCGCTGACAAGGCGAAGGCGAAGGTAGTGGAAATTGACAAGGTTGAGCCTACCTGGCGGATAATGGACATCGGTCCAAAGACAGTGGCCCTGTACGAGAGCGAGATTGCCAAGGCGAAGACGGTGGTGTGGAACGGCCCGATGGGCGTTTTCGAGTGGGAGGCGTTCGCGCAAGGGACGAAGCGAGTTGCAAACGCGCTGGCGAAGCTGAAGGATGCGACGACGGTCATCGGCGGCGGCTCGACGGCGGACGCGGTGATTTCGCTGGGGCTGCAGGACAAGATGACGCACGTCTCCACCGGCGGCGGCGCATCACTGGAGTTCCTTGAGGGAAAAGTGCTGCCCGGGGTCGCCGCACTGATGGATAAGTAACACGCTTGAGCAAAGGCCAAATGCAACACCCTCACCCTTTGGCCGGAGCGCCAAAGGCCTCTCCCCGAGGAGACCTTTGCATAACCCGAGGTAGAGGCGATAATCATACCTGTGCGAGGAAGATATAGCAAAATGGAGTGAGCCATGCACCGCAATATGGGAAACCCGTCCATGATCGAAGCGTTCCTTCCCGAGCAGGTTGGGCGTAACGAGCGATTGGAGAGGATAGCCCAAGTTGTGGACTGGGAAAAGATGGGAAAGCTGGTGTCAGATATC